>DATMCA010001399.1:0-12496 GCA_035559015.1 Umezawaea sp.
GTCCACCTACGCGGTCTCGGTGGGGGCGCCGGCGCGGGTGCTCGCGAGGATCTCGGCGGTGCGGTGCTCGGACAGGGTGAGCGGACGAACCATGCGGTGATGGTAGTACCGGCCGGGAACGGCCCGTGATCCACTGCCCGGCCGATTCTCGGGCTCCGCCCCCGACGCTCGCCGGGCGGACGGCTCCTTGGCCGGTTTCGTGCGCGACGACTATTCGGAGGCGCCTCCGGTTATGCTACGGTGAAACGGAGGCACCTCCGAATAGATCCAAGGAGCAGGGAATGGCAATCGAGGCACCTGGTGGGACCGTCGAGTTCGGCGGACGGGCGGTCGCGCGGATCGGATTCGGCGCGATGCAGCTCACGGAGGCGGCGGTCGAGCGGCGGGTGGCGGTCGACGTGCTGCGGCGGGCCGTCGAGCTGGGGGTGAACCACGTCGACACGGCCGGGTTCTACGGGGCCGGGGCGTGCAACGCGCTGATCCGGGAGGCGTTGTTCCCGTACCCGGAGGAGCTGGTGCTGGTGAGCAAGGTCGGGGCCGAGCACGCCGGCCGGGCGGGGCTGGTGCCCGCCCAGCGGCCGGAGCAGTTGCGGTCCGGGGTGGAGGCCGACCTGGCGAGCCTCGGGGTGGAGCGGGTGGACGTGGTGAACCTGCGGCGGCTCGACGCGCCACCCGGTCTGCTGGCGGAGGGTGACCAGCTGGTCGACCTCGACAGCCAGGTGGCGGAACTGGTGGCGCTGCGCGAGGAGGGCAAGATCGGTGGGATCGGGTTGAGCAACGTCGACGCCGACCAGGTCCGCCGGGTGCTGCCGGCGGGGGTGGTGTGCGTGCAGAACGGCTACAACGTGCTCGACCGGTCCCACGAGTCGACGTTGGAGGCGTGCCGGGAGCACGGGATCGCGTGGGTGCCGTTCTTCCCGCTCGGGTCGGCGTTCTCCGGGCTCCCCAGGGTGACCGAGAGCCCCGAGGTCGGCGCGGTGGCCGGGTCGCTGGGCGTGACGCCCGCGCAGGTCGGGTTGGCGTGGCTGCTGGCCCGCTACCCGCGCACGCTGCTCATCCCCGGCACGGCCGACCGCGCGCACCTGGAGCAGAACGTCGCCGCGGGCTCCGTGCGACTGGACGCCGACGTGCTCGACGTGCTGGACCGCGTGGCCTGACCTGCGGTCACAGGCCTCCGGCGACGCGGAGGACGGCACCGGTGGTGAACGAGGCCTCCGGGCCGAGCAGCCACGCGATGGCCGAGGCGATGTCGTCGACCTCCCCGGCCCGGCGCAGGGGGATGATCGCGGCCATGCGGTCCGGGCGGTCGGGGTTGCCGGAGACGGCGTGGATGTCGGTGCGCACGGTGCCCGGCGCGACGCAGTTGACCCGGATGCCGCGCGGACCGAGTTCCTTGGCCAGGCCGATGGTGAGGGCGTCGACACCGGCCTTCGCGGCGGCGTAGTGGACGTACTCGCCGGGACTGCCCAGGGTCGCGGCGGCCGAGGACACGTTGACGATGGCGCCGCCCTCGGTCAGGTCGCGGGCCGCGCGGCGGGCGCACAGCAGCGCGCCCAGCAGGTTGACGTCCAGGACGTGCCGCAGGTCGTCGACGCGCAGGTCGGCCAGCGGTCCGGCTGGGCTGGTGACGCCCGCGTTGTTGACCAGGCCGGTGATCGGGCCCAGGACGCTCGCGGCGGTGTCGAACAGGTCGTCCACGTCCTGCGGCGAGGTCGTGTCGACCCGGACGGCGACGGCCTGGCCGCCGTCGGCGCGGATGTCGCGGGCCAGCGCGTCGGCTTCGTCGAGGGCCTGGCGGTAGCCGATGGCGACGTGGTGGCCGCGGGCGGCGAGGACGCGGACGGTGGCGGCGCCGATGCCGCGGCTGCCGCCGGTCACCACGGTGACGGGACTCATGCCGCGAGCCTAGAGATCATCGGCGTGGAATCGAAGGGCAGCCGGGTACCCGCACGGGATGCGCCCCCGAAGCATCCACCCGAACCCGGCTTCACCCGTTCAGCCCCATTCGTGCACTCTATGGCTGTGACCGTGCCGCGCTGCTCCGCGTTCTCCGCGGACCTCGCCGAACCCCAGTCCGGGACGGCCGCCACCGCGAAGGCGTGGGTGTGCCTGGAGCAGCCCGGTCCGTGGGGGCCGGACGCCCTGCTGGAGAGCCACCTCGACCCGGAGCTGGGGGCGGAGCTGATCCGCCGCTCGACCGGGACCGGGGTGCGGGTGCTGCTGATCCGCAGGCCGGGGACGCACCCCGACCGGCACGTCCCGCAGCGCCGCCGCGTCTACCTGGCCGGTTGCGCGCCCGGTGCCTCGTGGCTGGAACGGGCGGACCTGGCCGATCCCGAGGAGCTCCTCGAACTGGACTTCACCGCGCTCGGGCAGGGCCGGTCCACCGGGTTCGGCACGCCGGAGGCGGGCCCGCTGCTGCTGGTGTGCACCAACGGCAAGCGGGACGTGTGCTGCGCGCTCTACGGCCGGCCGATCGTCGCGGACCTGTCCACCCGGCACGGCGACGCGGTGTGGGAGTGCACGCACACCGGCGGGCACCGGTTCTCCCCCACCGGCGTGGTGCTGCCCTCGGGGTACCTCTACGGGCGGTTGGACACCGGGTTCGCCGAGGGGCTGTTGGCCGCCCGCGACGTGGTCCTGGACCGCTGCCGGGGCCGTTCGTACTGGTCGAAGGTGGGCCAGGTGGCGGAGGTCGCGGTGCGGGCGCGGCTGGGTGAACGCGGTGACGTGCTGCGGGTGGAGCCGGAGCGGCAGCGCGACGAGACCACGTGGACGGTGCTGGTGCGCCACGACGACGGCCGCGAGTGGCAGGTCGGCGTGGCCGCGCAGAGCCAGCCGCCCGCGCGCCCGACCAGTTGCGGCAAGGAGCCCGCGATCCCGACCGCCCTGGTCGTGACGAGCGTGGATCAGCTCGTGCCGGTGGCCTGAACCTCCGGCCTGCCGGTGGCCGCGCGCGGCACCGCGGCGGAGAACAGGCCCAGGCCGAGGGCGTACGGGTCGTCGAGGCCGACCTCGCGCAGCGCGTCCTCCGGCAGCGCGAGCAGCGAGATCGCGACCCCGAGGAAGTAGGCGTCGAGCAGGCCGGTGTCACGGGTCGTGCTCGGCAGCCCGGCGGTCTGGTGCAGTTCGGCGCTGGCCTCGGCGTTCGCCACGGCCATCCGGCTCAGCGCCGCCCGCACGCCGGGCCTGCGCACGGCCTCCAGGTACAGCTCCACCATCGCCAGGACCTGCGTCGGGTCGTCGGCGACCGCGCGGCGCAGCAGCGCCGGGTACAGCTCGGCGACGTCGGTGGCGGTCACGTCGGCGGGGGTCGTGTCGCGCAGGCGGCGCACGGCGGCGACGTGCAGCTCGGTCATCCGGTTCGCGGCGGCCTGGAGGAGCGCTTCCCTGGTCGGGAAGTAGTTCTTGGTCGTTCCGAGCGGCACGCCGGCCCCGCGGTCGATCGCCCGGTGCGTGAGGCCCCGACCGCCCTCGTTGGCCAGCACTGAGATGGCCGTATCGCACAGAAGTTCACGACGGAGCGTCACAATTTCGGACGATACTGGTTCCTTCGGGTGAGCGCAGCGCCGGGGTGGATCTTGAAGCGCCCACGGCGGTCACGAGGAGCCCACCTTGCAGCACCAGCCAGCCCCCGCACACGCACCGCTGGTAGCGCACCTGTCCCGCCCCGCTGCGGTGCGTGGAGGCGGGGGTGGTGGGGTCGTCGACGGGCCATCCGCAGGAGGGGCATCTGGTGTTCACGCCCCCAGCGTGCTGTCATGGTTCAGTGCACTTCAACCCTTACGGCGGCTTGGCGGCCGAGTTGGCCGTGATGTTGGTCAACGCCGTCCCCGACCTGACCCCCGACCGGCTGCTCGACCTGCTGCGCGAGCGCGACTACCGGCCTGAGGGGACGTGCAGCGCGGAGGAGTTGGCCGAGCTGAAGGCGTGGGCGCGCCGGTTGGAGGACGTGTTCGCCGGGACGGTGGACCGGGTGGCCGCCCTCAACGCCCTGCTGGCGGAGTCCGCGACCCAGCCCTACATCTCCGAGCACCACGGCCGCGACCCGCACCTGCACTTCGCCCGCGAGGACGGCCCGATGGTCGACCGCCTCAAGGCCTACACCGCGTCCGGCCTCGCCCACGCGTTCTGCCAGGACCCCGACCGGATCGGCCGCTGCGACCGCGAGGGCTGCGGAACCGTCTACGTCGACACCTCCCGCAACGGCCGCCGCCGCTTCTGCTCCACCCGCTGCTCCAACCGCGTGCACGTGGCGGAACATCGTCGCTCGCGCGGCGAACGGGTCGACGCGTGAACCGCTAGCCCTTCGCGCGGAGTTCGGTGAGCAGGCCGTACACGGTGGAGCGGGAGACGTGCAGGGCTTGGGCGACGACGGGGGCGGCGCGGCGGACGGTGAACACGCCCGCCGCGTCCAGGGTGCGCAGGACGGTGAGGCGGTCGTGGCGGGTCATCCGGTCCACGGCGCGGCCGGTGGTTCGGACGTGGGCGCCGATCGCGTGGTCGACGCGTTGCGCCCAGTCGGCCTCGAACAGCGGCTCGGGCGGTGGGGTGGTGGGGGCGCCGAACGCGGACAGGACGGCGGCGGCCCGTTCCAGGGGTGTGCGGTCGAGGTTGACGCACAGGACCACCGAGGGCGCGCCGTCGTCGTCGCGCAGGACGGCGCTGACCGAGGACAGGCGTCGGCCGTCGGCGAGGAGCTTCTCGTAGGGGCCGTAGACGTCGCGGTCGGTCGGGTCGAGGCGGTCCAGGTCGCCGAGCGCGGACGGGTCACCGGGGGCGCGGGCGGTCAGGGGGTTCCAGATCTCCAGGACCCGGTCGGTGGCCGGGTCGTGCAGGACGACCTCGGCGTACGGGCCGAGCAGCAGGGTCACCGCCCGGCACACCGGTTCCCACCTGAGCACCCGCGGATCACGCATGACCGGACTCTACGTCCAGGCTGGACGAAAAGTCCTAGGCGGGGCCGGGTTCGGCGGGCAGCGGTGGGACGCGGCGGCCGAACAGGGTGCCGTCGAAGCTGGCGTCGTCGGCGAACAGGGCGGCGTTGACGTCGGTGCGGCCGCGGAACCAGGTGTGGTCGAAGTGGGCGTCCTTGCCGAAGACCGTGCCGGTGAAGTACGCGCGGCCACCGAAGCGGACGCGGCGGAACCCGGCGCTGTCGGCGAACTCCGCGCGGCTGAACACCGCGCGCCCGGAGAAGCGGGAGTGGCTGAAGGTGGCCTCGGCGGTCACGCGCATCCCGTCGAAGGTGGCGTTGCCGGTGAACCGGGTGCCGCGGAAGGACGCCGAGCGGGCGAACAGGGCGTCGTCGAAGCTGACGAGCTTGCCGAAGCGGGCACCGTCGAACTCGGCGTCGCCGGTGACCGTGACGGCGTCGAACCGGCTGGTGCCGAGGAGTTCCGCGCGGGTGAACCCGGCCGCGCGGACCCGGCAGCCGCGCAGGTCGAGGTCGACCAGGGTGGCGCCGTCGAACCGCAGGCTCATCCCGGCCCAGAAGTCCGGGCCCGGCCGCAGGTGCCGCACGAGCGCGTCCTGGAGGGTGTGCCGCCACTGCTCGTCCACGCCGTGGTCCACGCCGCCGCGCAGGCCCGCGCAGATGGAGGTCACGATGTCCTGCCGCAGCCGCGACTTGTCCTGGCCTATCGCCTCCAGCGCCCGCAGCCCCTCCACGTCGCCGTCGCGCAGCCTGCGGTGGGCGTCGCGCCACACCGACAGGTGCCGGTCGGCCTCGCCGCTGGTGCGTCTGCGGGCGTGGTCGTCGAGCAGGGTGTCGGCCTTGCCCTGGCGGTAGTGGCGGACGGCGATCACGAGCGCCACCACGCCGAAGAACAGCACGGTGAGCCAGGTCGAGGACATGACTCGCATCATCCACGATTCGCGGCCCTACGTCGTGGGGCGTATCCGTGATCACCGCTTCCCGCCCGACGCGGCGGGCGCGCGCGGCGGTGAGGATGGACGGGGTGAACGCCCGCCGTCGGAGGAGGAAGCCATGAGTGTCGAACCGGGTCCGGTGCGCGCGTCGGACGCCGACCGGGAGGCGGTGGTCGCGCGGCTGACCGCGGCCGTCGGCGACGGGACGCTGACCCTGACCGAGGTGGAGGAGCGGCAGGTCGTCGCCTACGCCGCCCGGTTCCGCCACGAACTGGTCCCGTTGACCGCGGACCTGCCTTCGCCACCGGCTCCGGTGGCACGGCGGGGTCGCGCTCCGGTGCGGGCGTTCGTGCCCGCCGCCGCGCTGCTGCTGGTGGTGCTGTGGATCATCTCGCCGGTCCCGTTCTTCTGGCCGGTGTTCCCGCTGGCGTTCATCGCGGTGCGGTTGTCCGCAGCGAGCCGACACCGGAGATGGCGCACGGGCACCTAGGGTTCGGTGCATGGACCTGACCGAGGTGTGCTTCGCCGGGGCGGCGCGCCAAGCCGAACTGCTGCGTTCGGGTGAGCTGACCTCGCGCGAGCTCGTCACCGAGTGCCTGCGCCGCATCCACCTGCACGACCGGGAGGTCAACGCCTTCCGGACGGTGTTCGACGGCGCCGCGCTCGCCGAGGCCGACGCCGCCGACGCGAAGCGCGCCGCGGGTGGGGACGCGCCGCTGCTGGGGGTGCCGATCGCGGTCAAGGAGGAGTTCGCGATCGCCGGGCTGCCCACCACCAAGGGCACCGACGCCGTCAGCACCCCCGCCGCGGAGGACTCCGAGGTCGTGGCGCGGCTGCGGGCGGCGGGCGCGGTGGTCGTGGGCCGCACGCGCATGCCGGAGCTGGGTCTGTGGCCGTACACGGAGAGCTCGTGGGCCGGGGTGACGCGCAACCCGTGGTCGCACGACCACTCCCCCGGCGGGTCCAGCGGCGGGTCGGCCGCGGCGGTGGCGGCCGGGTTCGTGGGCGGCGCGATCGCCTCCGACGGCGCCGGGTCCATCCGCATCCCCGCCGCGTGCACCGGCCTGTTCGGCCTCAAGCCGCAGCGCGGACGCGTCTCGCTCGCGCCCGAGGAGCAGGTGTGGACGGGCCTGGTGGCGGCCGGGCCGATCACCCGGCACGTGCGGGACTGGGCGCTGATCGCCGACCAGATCAGCGACTCCAACGGCCCCGCCCACCCGCCGCGCACGAGCTTCACCGAGGCGGCCGCCGCCGATCCGGGCAGGCTGCGGATCGCGGTGTCGCTGCGCCCGTGGGGGCCGGGCATCCCGATCACCCAGGAGGTCCGCGACGTCGTCCTGGACACCGCGAGCCTGCTCGGCGACCTGGGCCACGACGTGGTGCGGATGGACCCGGAGTTCAACGACGTCGCCGGGTCGACCGCGTTCGCCGCCCGCTACCTGCACTGCGCCGCGATCAGCCGCGCCGGGGTGGAGCACCCCTCACGCCTGGACCACCGCACCCAGCAGGTCGCCGCGCTGGGCAGGCGGCTCCCGGCCGGGTTGGTGCGCAAGGTGATCGACCAGGGCGAACGGCTCACCACCCACGCCAACCGGATCTTCACCGGCTGCGACCTGCTGCTGACCCCGGCGCTGACCCGGCCGCCGCTGCGGATCGGCGAGTGGTCGCGGTGGTCCACAGTCCGGGCGCTGCTCGCGGCCGCGCGGATGACGACGTTCCTGCCGCTGTGGAACATCGCGGGCAACCCGGCGGCGGCCGTTCCCGCCGGTCACACCCGTGGCGGGCTGCCGCTCGCGGTGCAGCTGGTGGGCCGTCCCCACGACGAGTGCACCGTGCTGTCGGTGTCGGGTCAACTGGAGCGGGCCCGTCCGTGGGCCGAACGCAGGCCTCCCGCGTTCGCCTGAAATCCGGTTGCCGCCGCCCGCGCGGGTGCCCGACGCTGGCGGCATGACCGCACGGATGCACGCCGACGAGGTGCTCGTCGACACCGACCTGGTGCACGCGCTGCTCACCGACCAGTTCCCGCGCTGGGCCGACCTGCCGCTGACCCCGGTGGCGTCCACGGGCACCGACAACGCGATGGTCCGCCTCGGCGACGACCTGGTGGCGCGGCTGCCCCGCGTCGACTGGGCGGTGGGCGGGATCGACCGCGAGCAGCGGTGGCTGCCCCGGCTGGCCCCGCACCTGCCGGTCGCCATCCCCGAACCCGTCGCGCTGGGCCGTCCCGGCCGCGGCTACCCGTGGCCGTGGTCGGTCCAGCGGTGGCTGCCCGGCGCCCACCCGACCTCCGGGACGGCGAGCCCGCTGGTGGACGGGATCGCCCGGTTCGTCACCGCCCTGCGCGCCGTCGACACCGCCGACGCCCCGGCCAACGGACGGGGCGTGCCGCCGGCCCGGCGGGACGCGGCGACCCGCGAGGCGATCCGCGACCTGGCCGGGCTCGTCGACACCGACCTCGTCACCGCCGCGTGGGAGCACGCCCTCGCGGCGCCGGTGTGGGACGGGCCGCCGGTGTGGGCGCACGGCGACCTCTCGCCCGGCAACCTGCTCGTCGCCGACGGCGTGGTGACGGCGGTCATCGACTTCTCCGGGGTCGGGGTCGGTGACCCGGCGTGCGACCTGCTCGTCGCGTGGAACCTGCTGGTGGGGGACGCGCGCACCGCGTTCAGGGCCGCGCTGGGGGTGGACGACGCGCAGTGGGCGCGCGGGCGGGGCTGGGCGCTGTCGGTGGCGCTGCTGCAACTCCCGTACTACCGGGTAAGCAATCCGCCGCTCGCGGCGAACGCCCGTCACGTGATCGATCAGGTGACTCTTGACCACACCACGACCGGGTGTCGTTAAAGGGCAACGTGTGATCGTCCGGCACGTCCTGGGTAGTAAGGGGGAGAACCAGAGGGAGGGTCCAGGATGCGCACACTGATCACCACCGCCGTCACGGCCTGCGCCGGGGTCGCGCTGCTCGCCGCGTGCGGCTCCCAACCGCAGTCCTCGTCGGGTGCCACGCCGTCCAACGCCGCCATCACCCCGTCGACCGCCGCGAGCACGCCCGCGGCGACCGGGAGCGCGACCGGGAGCGCGGCGCCGAGCACGCAGGCCCAGGGGGCGGAGAAGGACGCGGGCGCGTGCACGTCGGCCGAACTCGCGGTGTCCCTCGGCCCGAGCCAGGGGCAGAACGGCATGCAGAAGGCCGACACGACGTTCACGCTCACCAACAAGGGCAACCGGTCGTGCACGCTCGACGGGTTCCCCGGCGTCTCGTTCGTGACCGGCGACAACGGCACCCAGGTCGGCGAGCCCGCCCGCCGCAACGAGAGTCCGACGCAGCTCGTGACGTTGGCCCCCGGCGCGGGCGCGGCGACGTTCCTGCTGGTCACCAACCCCGGCGCCTACGACGAGGCCGCGTGCAAGCCGGTCGACGTCCGCGGCCTGCGGATCTACCCGCCGGGCGAGACCGCGGCGCTGTTCCTGGAGGACGCGACCCGCACGTGCAGCACCCCGCCGCAGGGCGGCAGCCTGCTGTCGGTCGGACCGGTCGGCGTCCTGCCCTAGACCGGGGAGTCCTCGGCGGGAGGGGCCTGCCGGAGTGGTCCGACGGGTCCCCCGCCGCGGCTCAGGAGCCGGGGGCGGTGCTCCTGCGCAGCGCCTCGGCCTCCGCGGGCCTGCCGATCCGCAGGTACTCGGCGACCCCCAGGTCGACCAACCGGCCCGCTGCGCCCCGTCCCCCGGTGGCGGCCAGACCGCGGTGGACCCACTCGATCGCCTCCTCCGACCGGCCCGCGTCCTGGAGCACGGTCGCGACCTGGAGGTAGTGCCAGCCCGACGACAGGTCCTTGGCCAGCACCAGCACGTGGAGGTCCACGTCCTCGGCGAACTCGGCCAGTTCCTCCATGATCCGCAGCAGCGCCCACCGGGCGCGGTCGTAGCGGCCGGTCTCGCCGAACCCGATCACCGGCAGGGCCTGGAACTTCGCCACCGCCCGCTCCCGGTACAGCCCCAGCCCGCGCTCGCCGAGCGCGTCGGCGTAGTCGGCGAGCCGCACCTCCGGCGGCTCCGGTAAGTCCAGTTGCAGCCGCAGCAACCACTCCACGAGGGCGTCGGGGTCCGGGAGCCACGCGGCGCAGGCGGCGGCGTGGGTGCCCAGCGCCCGGTCGGCGAGGCTCGCGTGCGCCGGGGTGGACAACACCTCCACCAGGCGGGCGGTCACGGCGACGTGCTCGGCGGTCGGGGTGGCGCGGACCTCCCGGTCGAAGTCGGCGACGGCCGACACCAGGTCGTCCCACCGGGAGGGAGCGGTCAGGGCGGAGACGACCGCGGCCGGGAGGGAGTCCATCCGACCATCTTCCCGCACCCGAACGCGTCGCTGCCCCGTGTGGAAGACCACACGGGGCAGCGACGAGCCGGGTGTAAAGGGCCGGCTACTCCTGCGGCTGCTGCAACGACCGCGGCGTCGTGGGCGTCCGCTCGCCCTCGATCTCCGCGCGCGCCTCCGACGACGCCACCGCCGCCGAACGGCTCGTGCTCAGCGGACCCGGAACCTCTTGGCGCGCCACGGCTTCCGCCGCGCGCACCGCCTCCAGCACGTGCGGGTCCGGTGCGGTGTCGAACCACGCGGCGATCGACTCGTCGTTGTCCTCCGGCTTGGCCGTCGTCGCCTCGTCGGCGGGCGGCTCGTAGCGGAACACGCCGTCGTCGCCCTGCTTGCCCAGCGACCGCGCGAAGCCCTCCAGGGCCTTGCCGAAGTCCGACGGGATCATCCACACCTTGTTCGCGTCGCCCTGCGCCATCTGCGGCAACGTCTGGAGGTACTGGTAGGCCAGCACCTCCGGCGTGGGCTTGCCCGCCTTGATCGCGGCGAACACCTTCTCGATGGCCTTCGCCTGGCCCTGCGCCTGGAGGTACCGGGCCGCGCGCTCACCCTGCGCCCGCAGGATCGCGGACTGCCGCTCGGCCTCGGCGTTGAGGATCGCGGCCTGCTTGCCGCCCTCCGCGGACAGGATCGCCGCCTGCTTCTGGCCCTCGGCGGACTTGATCGCCGCTTCCCGCTGGCCCTCGGCGGTGAGGATCATGGCGCGCTTCTCCCGGTCCGCGCGCATCTGCTTCTCCATCGAGTCCTGGATGGACGGCGGCGGGTCGATCGCCTTGAGCTCGACGCGGGCCACGCGGATGCCCCACCGACCGGTCGCCTCGTCCAACACGCCGCGCAGCTGGTTGTTGATCGAGTCGCGGGAGGTGAGCGTCTCCTCCAGGCTCATGCCGCCGACCACGTTGCGCAGCGTCGTCGTCGCCAACTGCTCGACACCGACGATGTAGTTGGAGATCTCGTAGACCGCGGCGCGCGGTTCGGTCACCTGGAAGTAGACGACGGTGTCGATGGACACGGTCAGGTTGTCCTGGGTGATCACCGGCTGCGGCGGGAACGACACGACCTGCTCGCGCAGGTCGATCCGGGCGCGGACCCGGTCGATGAACGGCACCAGGATGTTCAGGCCCGGCGCGGCGGTGTTGCGGTAGCGGCCGAGTCGCTCGATGACCGCCGCGGTCGCCTGGGGGATCACCAGGACGGACTTCACGGCGACGATCAGCACGAACAGGACGACTACGGCGATGACGATTAGCGTGGTCAACTCTCCAGCCTCCACTCAGGACTCGGCGAGTACCACTGCGGTCGCGCCCGAGATCTCGAAAACTGTGACTTCCGTGCCCGGTTCGAGCACGCGGTGGTCCAGCGACCGCGCGGACCAGATCTCGCCGTGGAGCTTGACCCGGCCACCGTGGCCGTCGACTCGGTCCACCACGACGGCCCGGTTGCCGATCAGCGCTTCCACGTTGCTCTTGAGCCCCTGCCCGATCTCCAACCGCCGCTTGAGCATCGGCCGGGCGCCGACGATCAAGCCGATCGAGGCGACAGTGAACACCACCACGCTGATCACGGTGCCGGCGCCCAGAGCCGCCGCGCCCGCTCCGCCGAGGGCCGCGAGACCCAGCATGAGCAGCACGAAGTCGCCCGAGAGTACTTCGGCGCCGACCAGCAGGGCACCGATGATCAGCCAGATGAGGGCGGCCATGGCCCCATGCTTACACCAAAGGAGGAAGGGTGACGGTGATGTCGACGGCGATTCACCGTCCCGCAGCAGCGCGGATCACCCCGTCGGGAGCCCGCCCGGCTCCCCGACCCCGTCGACCTCGAACGATTCGGCCCCGCCGACGTGCCCTTCCCCGCTTCACGGGCCCGCGTGCTCGGCGCCGCGCTCCCGCCCAGCCCTCCCGGTGGACTCACTCCTCGGGAGGGGAAACGAAGTCGATCAACCGCTCCACCGCCCCGATCAGCGGGGTCTCCAGGTCGCGGAACCCCTTCACCCCGGCAAGCACCCGCGCCCAGCCCTCGTAGGACTCACCCCACCCGAGCGCCGCGCACACCCCCTCCTTCCACGGGGTGCCGCGCGGCACCACCGGCCACGCCTCGATGCCCACCGACGACGGTTTCACCGCCTGCCACACGTCCACGTACGGGTGCCCGGTGACCAGCACGTTCTCGTCGCGCACCCGCGAGACCAGCCGGGTCTCCTTGCTGCCGGGGACGAGGTGGTCCACCAGCACCCCCAGGCGGCGGTGGGGAGCGGTGCCG
>DATMCA010001400.1:0-3254 GCA_035559015.1 Umezawaea sp.
CGACATCGCGGTCGACGGCGCCCGCTGCCTGGACGCGGGAGCGTCCACGGGCGGGTTCACCGACGTGCTGCTCCGCAAGGGGGCTCGGCAGGTCGTGGCCGTAGACGTCGGCCGCGGACTGCTGGACTGGCGCTTGCGGACCGACGACCGGGTCGTCGTCAAGGACAAGACGAACGTCCGCGCGCTCACGCCGGAGGACGTCGGTGGGCCGGTCGACCTGGTCGTGGCCGACCTGTCGTTCATCTCGCTCAAGCTGGTGCTGCCCGCGCTCAAGTCCTGCCTGAACCCGGACGGCGACCTCGTCCCGATGGTGAAGCCGCAGTTCGAGGTGGGCAAGGAACGGCTCGGCTCCGGCGGGGTCGTGCGCGACCCCGAGCTGCGGGCCGACGCCGTGCTGACGGTGATCGCCGCGGCCGCCGACCTGGGGCTGCGCCTGCACGGGGTCATCGCCAGTCCGCTGCCCGGTCCCTCGGGAAACGTCGAGTTCTTCGTCCGGCTCCGGCTGGGCGACCCCCTGGACGCGGAATCCGCCGCCGCGCTCGTCCGAACCGCTGTCGCGGAAGGGCCCCAATGACCGATCGGGAAGTGCTCCTCGTCGTCCACACCGGGCGGCAGAGCAACATCAAGCTGGCCATGGAAGTGGCGCTGCGCTTCGCGGAAGCGGGTGTGCGGCTGCGGCTCCTCGACGAGGAGGCCCCGCAGCTCTACCCGTGCTGCTCCATGAGCATCGTGCCCGCCGACGACAAGGCCGCCGAGGGCACCGAACTCGTGTTCGTGCTGGGAGGTGACGGCACGCTGCTGCGCGCGGCCGAACTCGCCCGCGCGGCCGGGGTCCCGGTGCTGGGCGTGAACCTCGGCCGGGTCGGGTTCCTCGCCGAGGCCGACTCGGACATGCTGCACGAGGCCATCACGCACGTGATCGAGCAGGACTACCACGTCGAGGAGCGGATGACGGTCGACGTGACCGCGTCCGTCAACGGCGTGGAACTGGTGAAGACGTGGGCGCTCAACGAGGCCAGCGTCGAGAAGAGCTCCCGCGAGCGCATCCTCGACGTGGTCGTGGAGATCGACGGCCGCCCGGTGTCGGCGTTCGGCACGGACGGCGTGCTGTGCGCGACGCCGACCGGGTCGACGGCGTACGCGTTCTCCGCGGGCGGGCCGGTCGTGTGGCCGGACGTGCAGGCGCTGCTGGTCGTGCCGAGCAACGCGCACGCCCTGTTCGCACGGCCCCTCGTGGTGTCGCCGCGGTCCACCGTGGCGTTCGAGGTCGACCCCAACGGCCACCCCGCCGTGCTGTGCTGCGACGGCCGCCGGACCTACGACCTGCCCGCGGGCACACGGGTCGAGGTGGCGGGCGGCGAGACGCCCATCAAGCTCGTGCGGCTCCGGGAAGGACCGTTCGCCGACCGGCTGGTGGAGAAGTTCTCGCTGCCGGTGCAGGGCTGGCGCGGGCCATCGGTCGGCTGACGGCACCGCTGGGACACGCGGTCGTGACCGGATTCGCCTCCCGAGGCACCCCACTGTCGGTGCGTGCGGCTAGGGTTCGCCCTGTGTTGGCCGAGATGCGCATCCAAGGCCTCGGTGTGATCGATGAGGCAACCCTGGAACTCGATGCCGGGTTCACCGTCGTCACCGGCGAGACCGGTGCGGGCAAGACCATGGTCGTGACCGGGCTCCACCTCCTGGGTGGTGGTCGGGCCGAGGCGTCGAGAGTGCGCACCGGTGCCGACAAAGCCGTGGTGGAGGGCCGATTCAGGGCACCCGCCGGCAGCCCGGCCGCGAAGGTCGCCGATGAGGTCGGCGGCGAACCGGACGAGGACGGCACCGTGATCGCGGTGCGCACGGTCGGGTCGGACGGCAGGTCGAGGGCACACCTCGGCGGCCGCTCGGTACCGGTCGGCGTGCTCGCGGAACTCGCGGAGCAGCTCCTCGCCGTGCACGGGCAGAACGACCAGTTGCGGCTGTTGCGGCCGTCGGAGCAGCGGGCGGTCCTGGACCGGTTCGCGGGCGACGACGTGTCCGAGCCGCTCGGCCAGTACCAGCGGCTGCGCGAGGAGTGGCTGCGCGTCGCGAACGAGTTGACCGAACGCTCCGAGCGGTCGCGCGAGCTGGCCCGCGAGGCGGACCTGCTGCGCCACGGGCTCGGCGAGATCGAGGCGGTCTCCCCCAAGCCGGGGGAGGACGTGGAACTCGTCGACGAGGCCCGCAGGCTCGCGGACGCGGACCAGTTGCGGGAAGCCGCTACGGGCGCGCAGTACGCGGTCAGCGGCGCGGCCGACGGCGACCCGGACAACCCCGGCGCGCTGGGGCTGATCGGCGAGGCCCGCAGGCGCGTGGCGACGTCGGAGGACCCGGCGCTGCGCGGGCTGGAGGCGCGGCTGATCGAGGCCGCCGCCGTCCTGGCCGACGTGGGCTCCGAGATCGGGTCCTACCTGGACCACCTCGACGCCGACCCGAACCGGCTGGAGACGGTGCTGGCCCGGCAATCCGAGCTGAAGCACCTGACCCGCAAGTACGCCGCGGACATCGACGGCGTGATCGCGTGGGCCGAGAACGCGAACGAACGGCTGTCCACGCTCGACACGTCCGACGAGGCACTGGCCGCGCTGGCCGCCCGTCGCGACGAGCTGGCCGCCGAACTCGCGGTGTACGCCACCCAGGTCTCCGAAGCGCGCACGAGCGCCGCCGAGGAACTGGGCAAGGAGGTGTCGGACGAGCTGACCGGGCTCGCGATGCCGCACTCGAACATCGAGGTCGCCGTGCACCCCCGTGCCGCCGAGAAGGGCGACACGCAGGCGTTGCAGGTCGGCAAGGTCCTGCTGCACGCGGGCGCCAGCGGTGTGGACGAGGTCGAGCTGCGCCTCATCGCGCACCCCGGCGCTCCCGCGCTGCCGGTGCACAAGGGCGCGTCCGGCGGTGAGCTGTCACGGGTGATGCTCGCGCTGGAGGTCGTGCTCTCGCATTCAGATCCCGTGCCGACGCTCGTGTTCGACGAGGTCGACGCCGGGGTCGGCGGTCGGGCGGCGGTGGAGGTCGGCAGGCGGCTCGCCCGCCTGGCGCGCAGCCACCAGGTCATCGTCGTCACCCACCTCCCGCAGGTCGCCGCGTTCGCGGACCGGCACCTGGTGGTGGACAAGACGGCGGACGGGATCCTCACGCGCAGCGGCGTCCGGGTGCTGGACGAGTCGGAGCGCGTGGTCGAACTGGCCCGCATGCTCGCGGGCATGGACTCGACGGACACCGGCCGCGCGCAC
>DATMCA010001401.1:0-7193 GCA_035559015.1 Umezawaea sp.
GTCCCACCCCAAGTGGGACGGTCGCGGCACGACGATCGCGATCCTGGACTCCGGCGTCGACCTGGACCACCCGGCGCTCGCGACCACCACGACCGGTGAGCGCAAGATCGTCGACTGGTACAACGCCAACGCGCCGACCGAGAACGACGGCACGTGGGTCACGATGGGCAAGGAGCGCTACACCGGCGCCTTCACGTCGGGCGGTGTGAACTACACCGCTCCCGCGACCGGCGGCCCTTACGCGCTCGGCCTGTTCAAGGAGATCACCAAGGACCTCGGGTCCTCGACGTCGGAGACCGGCGGCGACATCAACCGCGACGGTGACCGGCTGGACACGTTCGCGGTGCTCCAGGACGTCGCCACCAAGGAGGTCCGGGTCGACCTGGACCAGGACGGCGACTTCACCGACCAGGCGTCGATGATCGACTACAAGTACAAGAAGGACGTCGGCTTCTTCGGCACCGACAACCCGGCCACGCCGCTCGTCGAGCGCGTCGGGTTCGTCGTCCAGACCGACAGGTCGGTCTACGACAACGGCGGCACCGCCTTCGTCAACCTGGGCATCGCCGGTGCCGCGCACGGCACGCACGTCGCGGGCATCACCGCGGCCAACGGCCTGTTCGGCGGCAAGATGACCGGTGCGGCCCCCGGCGCCAAGCTGATGGCCGTCAAGGTCTGCCTGACCTCGTCGTCCTGCACCAGCAGCGGCCTGCTCGACGGCGTCCTGTACGCCGCGCGCAACGGCGCCGACGTCGTGAACATCTCGATCGGCGGCCTGCCGGCGCTCAACGACGGCAACAACGCCCGCGCGGAGCTCTACAACCGCACGATCGCCGAGTACAACGTGCAGATCTTCATCTCCGCGGGCAACAGCGGCGCCGGTGCGAACACCGTCGGCGACCCCTCGGTGGCCACGGACGCGATCAGCGTCGGCTCGTCGATCACCAAGCAGACCTGGCTGTCCAACTACGGCTCGGTCACCAAGCAGTCCGACAGCCTGCACGGCTTCTCGTCGCGCGGCCCGCGTGAGGACGGCGGTTTCAAGCCGGACATCACCGCGCCCGGCTCGGCGATCTCCTCCGTGCCGCGCTGGCAGGTCCCCGGCCCCGTCGCCGGGACCTACGAACTGCCCGCCGGCTACGCCATGTTCAACGGCACGTCGATGGCCGCCCCGCAGGCGACCGGTGCCGCCGCGCTGCTCGTGAGCGCGTACAAGGCCACGCACAACGGTGAGCGCCCGAACGTCGCGAAGCTGCGCAACGCCATCAAGTCCGGTGCCGATTTCAACAAGGACCTCGGCGCGTACGAGCAGGGCGCGGGCCAGTTCGACGTCAAGTCGGCCTACTCGATCCTGAGCCGCACCGGCGCGCAGGACGTCGTGACCTCGTCCGTCGAGGTGCACACCGTGCTGTCCGCGCAGCTCAAGCCCACCGCGGACCGGGGCGTCGGCATCCACGACCGCGAGGGCGTGACGATCGGCAAGGACTACACCCGCACGTACACCTTCACCCGCACCACGGGCTCGGCGAAGCCGGTCAAGTACCGCGTCGACTGGGACGGCGACACCAAGTCGTTCGAGTCGCCGAACAGCGTCACGCTGCCGCTGAACACCCCCGTGTCCTTCGTCGTGAAGGTCAAGCCGAAGAAGGTCGGCGTCCAGTCCGCCGTCCTGAACCTGGACAACCCGTCCACGCCGGGTGTCGACTTGAAGACGTTGAACACCGTCTTCGCCGCGCAGGAGTTCACCGCCGCCAACAAGTACGCGGTGACCCAGTCCGGTGAGATCGCCCGCAACCAGGTGACGAGCGTCTTCGTGCGCGTCCCCCAGGGCGCCAGCGCGCTCAAGGTCGACATGGTCGCCGGTGGCGACCCCGGCAAGGGCCAGGTGCGCTTCCTGCGCGTCGACCCGACCGGCATCCCGCTCGACCTCACCAGTTCCACGTCCTGCTACAACCCCGACGCCGGTGCGGGCTGCTCGCCGGGCTCGCCGACCAGCCGCACCGTCAGCAACCCGCTGCCGGGCGTCTGGGAGATCGTGGTCGAGGCCCGTCGCACGTCCGACGTCGACAAGGCCCCGTACAAGGTGACCGCGTCGGTGCTCGGCACCACGGTCAGCCCGAACCCGGACACGATCGCGTCCGCCCCGCTCGGCCAGCCGGTCGCGCGGACCTACCAGGTGACCAACTCGCTGTCCGCGTTCAAGGGCGGGCTCGCGGGCGGTCAGCTGACCAGCGCCAAGGTCGCCCGGCCCAGCATCGCCAACCAGGGGTCGCAGTCGTACGACGTCCAGGTGCCCGCGGGTGCCAGCGCGATCAGCGCGACGATCGGCCGGACGAGCGACATCTCGGCCGACCTCGACCTGTTCCTCTACAACTGCACCACCGGCACCTGCGTGCTGTCGAAGCAGTCGGCCGACGGCGACTCCGAGGAGTCCGTCATCACCGCCTCCCCGGCGGCGGGCCTGTGGCGGGTCACCGTCGACGGCTACTCGGTGCCCGCGGGCACGACCGAGTACGACTACATCGACTTCTACGCGTCGTCGGCCCTCGGCAACGTGACCGTGTCCGACCCCCATGCCGACCGCGCCGCGGGTACGACGTGGACGGTCAACGGCACCGTCACCGCCAACGCCCAGCCGGGCGAGGGCCGCATCCTCCGCGGTGAGCTCCAGGTCGTGACCGCCGAAGGCGCCACGGTCGGCCGCGGCACGGTGATCGTGCAGCAGGTCGTCTAGTCCGTCTTGGAAGAACGGCCCCGCATCCCTCTTCGGAGGGGTGCGGGGCCGTTCTCGTAGGTATTCAGCGACGGCCCCGCGCGTCCAGCGCGAGGCCGCCGCGCCCGTCAGGGAGTCGGATCCGGGAAGCCGATCTCCTCCTCGACGTCCGCGCGGGAGACCCCGTCGAGCGTCGCTGCCTGAGCGGCCACGGCGACCGGCACGCTGGCGCGGATGTAGCCCACGGTCGCGTCGACCGACTCGACGGTCGCACCGAGTTCCCGCAGGGCCCGCGCCGTCGCCTCGGCCTGCCCCGACGCCGTGGAGATCGTCAGCACCACGGATTCCCGCCGCGCCTGCTTCGCCAAGTCGATCAACTCCTTGGCCCTCGGCGAGAGCGCCGGCGGCACCACGTCCGCCGGCCTGCTCGCGGTCGTGGTCTCCGTCGTGGTCTCTGTCGTCGGCTCTGTCGAGCCAGACCGCTGGTCCGCGCTTGACGACAAGGTCCCGACCGACGAGGACGTGGCCGCGACATCCGTCCCGGACGCCCCACACCCCGCGACCATCCCCGCACACATGATCGACACCATCCCGCTCAGCACCCACCGTCTTCCCGTCACCTGCGTAGACGGGCCCGGTGGACCGTTTGGTTGCACGGAGTTTCAGCCGGCCGGCGGCGTCCAGTCGGCGGGCAGCCCCGACTGCGCGAGCAACGAGGACAGGCTGTAGTAGTCCCGATCAGCCCGAATCAGGTTCCCGCGCAGCTCGAAAACCGTCGACATCGGCACCGCGAACGCCGACGGCGCCCCCTTGATGTGCCCCGAGTAGACCGACTCCACCGCCACCCGATCCCCACTGCGGAACGAACTCTTCACCGTCACGTGCGCATCGGCGATCAGCTGATCGGTCCCGGCCTTCCAAGCAGCCACCCCGTCCCGCCCGGTCGAAACCTTGTTGACGCCGTAGTCGGTGTAGGTCGCGTCGTGCGTGAACAACCTCGCCAACGCCTGCGGATCCGTGCCGTTCCACGCGGCCGCCCACTGCGCCACGACATCGGGCTTCCGGCCTGCGGATTCTGCGTTGGACGTCCCGGCCAGGGCCACGGCACCGACAACACCCGCGACCAGCACAACCAGCCCACGCCGCAACAGGTTGATCTTCACGATGACTCCAGTTTCATACTTTGCCGAACGTTATATGGTGTAACCAAAGTATGCGACTGTCACGCCGCAGGTGTCAACCCACGGTGCTGCCTGAAGAACGAGGCCAACCAGGCTCAGTTCCCCTCGAACGTCTGCACGCGCTCCTCCCCGTCCACGCTCTCCCCGAACACCCGCGCGTCCGAGTCGTGGCTCCCCAGGTCACGCACACCACCCGACGCCACCGCGGCCGTCATCGCGTTGACCCGCACCTGCGGCAACGCCCCCGGCTCCCGCCGCCGCAGCCAGTCAACGAGGTGCTCCCGCACCAAACACCGCAGATCCCACAACCTCGGAGCGTCCGGCGCACTCACCAACGCCTGTAGTCCATGCGGGGGGCTGTTCTGGTGTTCTGCTCCGGCGAGGCGTCTCGCTCTGGCTTGGTGTCGTGCAGGTCAGGATGGAGCAAACATGTGGAGCCACAGTTGTGTTACGTGGGCGACGGCCACGGGGTAGGGCGGAATGTCCATGTCGTGGCTGGCCGCAAGTCGCTGGTAGCGGTCCGGCCACGACTCTGGCAGTTGCGGGAGATCGTCCGGTGGTTCGGTGTTGTTGCGTTCGAGCCATACGGTTCGGACTGCCGTTGCTGTTCGCTCGATTTGGACCAAGCCGTGTTCGAGCAGAATGATCAGGTCGACGAGGTCGCGGACCCGCGAGTTCTCGCGTTCCCCGAAGTCGCGAAGCATGCCGTGGAACTTCTCTGCCGCATGCCGGTGGATGTCGACTGCTTCGACCTCAACGGCTGGGACACCGGCGAAGGCCAAGGAGTTGGGTATGGCGAGTCTGTCGGTGGCGTGAAGTTCGTGAGACCTGGGTGACACATCGAGTTGGACGCGGCCGAAGGGCTTGTCGGCCAGTTGCGCGCCGACCTTGGCGCGCCAGGTAGGGTATCCGCCGCTGTCATCACGTAGCCGTTCCGGTGCACCAACCATGAAGATGAAGTAGTCGTGGTCGAGGTCAATGGTGAGGATCTCGATGAGCCGCTCGTGGAGGTCGGCCGCGCTGTTGACGGCATCGCGAAGGCCGAGGTCGACGTCCTTGGTCAGCCGAGCGTTGTCATGCAGGCGAACCTCAAGTGCCATGCCACCTTTGAGGACCCATTGCCCTGGCTCTGCCGCCTGGATGCGGGCGATGACACGTTCGAACATCACCCGTCGGCGTAGCCGGTCCAGGCTGACTCCGGTCTCAGCGGATCGTGCCAGCAGCCGGTTTTCCAATGCGGTGCGTAGTGCTTGCGCCGATTGGTAGGTCATGGTGTCTCCGCTTGTTGGATCGCGCGTTCGATGTAGAGCGCGGCGCGGGGGTCGAGGGTCTCGGCACGGGATCGGAGTCGACGATTGGTGACCAGGCCGCCGCGCCTCGCCTCGTCGATGGCGCGGGCGAGTTGGTCCTCATCGTGCGCGTTCGCGGCTATGTCGATGATCGTTCGCACTGGAGTGGTCACCCGGTATCCCGAGCGTTCGGAAACGTCATCGGCGGGAAGTTCGACGTAGTGAAGTTCCACCGCGTCGTTGCGCATGGTGAATCCTGGTGGAACCGTCATGTGGACATGCCGTGCTTCGAACTCGCCGACGCCGTGCACGCCCAGGGCTGACTCGTGTGACACGACCCCCCGTCCTCGCGACCACAGGGTCCAGCGGGCGAGTTCATCGTGTGCGCCCGCAACCCACTCGGCGAGGCGGAACAGGCCACGACCAACGCGCCACCAGTTGCCCGATTCGACGTGGTAAGCCTGCGCCTGGTGGGAGTAGCCGAGCGATTTCGCCTGAGCTGCGGTGAAGTGACCGCCTTGCCCGGCGGCGAGGTCGAAGAGTCTCCGACGGAGGTCGCGTCGATCAACAGCCACCAGGCTATCCTACAGTAAAACTGTAGTTCTGGCTTCGAGTAGTCAATGGAAGTCAAGTTTAGATTGAGTATTAGCACGCTGAACTGGTTGGTCCGTCGGCGAGCCACCAGAACGTCGAAGACCGAGCCCATCGGCGACACCGACGAGGTCGGCATGCGCATCGCCGAAGAGTTGGGCCTCAAGAACTGGCCCCCCCGAACGCCCGCACGCGCTCCTCCCCGTCCACGCTCTCCCCGAACACCCGCGCGTCCCCGTCGAGCCCGTCGCGGTGGGGACGCGCGCCCACGTCCCGACCCGCCTCCAGCGCGTTCACCCGCACCTGCGGCAACGCCCCTGGCCGCCGCCGCAACCAGTCCACCAGGTGCTCCCGCACCAGACACCGCAAATCCCACAACCGCCCCGCGTCCGGCGCACTGACCAACGCCCGCACCCGCACGAACGAACTCACCGCATCCGTGACCTGCAACACGCACACCCGCCCATCCCACAACTCGAACCCCTCCACCGCCCGCCGCAACTCCTGCCGCATCTCCTCGACCGGCACCGTCCAGTCCACGTCCAACTCCACCGTCCCGAGCAACTCGGACTGGGTCTTGGTCCAGTTCTCGAAGGGTATGTGTTGCGAAGACGTAACCAACAACCCTGTTGCTCACACGCTGATTAGGAGAGATACCCGTCCCGCTGAACCAACCATGGTTGTCCCGCTGCCACACGTGGGACAGGCATGGCGGGCCGGGTATTCGGAGCTTCTGACCAGGGAAAACGCTTCCGGTCTCCAGGTGGGACAGATCGTCATGAACCCGTCCCACCTGTCCCAGCGTCCATACTCAGGGCGTAAGCGAACGTCACCTCGTACGGGACGGGCTATGCGGTATGGCGGAGACTGGGGTTGACCCGCTTTGGCAGACAAGTTCGATGAGGTGTGGTCAGGTTGCTCGGTCTGTCGGGTGGTGCCAGGCGGCTTCGTAGGCGGTGGGCTGAGATAACCGAGGCTGGAGTGCAGATGCCGGGTTGTGTACCAGCCCTCGATTTGGTGGGCCAGGGCTGTCGATCGAGCAGTTCGGTTTTGATCGTGGCGAAGAACGATTCCGCGACGGCATTGTCCCAGCGCTGACCCTTGCGGCCAACCGACAACCGCACGCCCAGACCGTTGGCGAGATCAGCGTAGCGGGCAGAGGTGTATTGACTGGGTTCAACTGGTCGTCGCAACACCGGTTCTATTGAAGGGAGAGTAGCTGCTCGTTCAGTGCTTCGGCTGGTGTCTCCAGTCGAGGGTCTTGAGTGGTCGGTTGTTGAGGGTCGCGGCTACGGCGTCGAGGTCATCCCGCTCGTCCTTGGGCAACCCGTCCGTGCGGGTCCCGGTGTCGCGCTCGGCCTGCACGACCCACTGCCGCACCGACCGGTCAGCCGACGGCGGACCCAAGGGACTTGGAAC
>DATMCA010001402.1:0-3456 GCA_035559015.1 Umezawaea sp.
CTCCACCTACACCCCGGTGGCCTCAGGACCAGTGACCTACCACGGCCTGGCCACCCAGACGTCGTTCTTCACCCGAAACGGCGACTTCACCCTCGAAACCTCCGGCACCAGCTACGACGAACGCACCTCCGCCTGGCACTACGTCAGCGGCGTGGACGTCCGAGGCTCCGGAGCCGCCGGCACGGTCGTCACCTTCGGCGACTCGATCACCGACGGCGCAGGCGCCACCAATAACGCCAACCGAAGGTGGCCAGACCTACTAGCCGACCGCCTGCGCGGAAGACTAGGCGTCGTCAACTCCGGCATCTCCGGCAACCGAATGCTCCTGGACGGCGGGAACTTCGGCATCAACGCCCTGGCCCGCTTCGACGAGGACGCACTGGACATAACCGGTGCAAGGTCCATCATCCTGCTTGAGGGCATCAACGACATCCAACAAAACCCCCACCAAACCGACCCAGCACCAATCATCGCCGCCTACCGCCAATTCACCACACAGGCCCACGCCAGGGGAATCAGAGTAATCGGCGCAACAGTACTACCATTCAAGGGCTGGCAGGTCTACGACCCAACACTGGAAGCCACACGGCAAGCCCTGAACACCTTCATCCGAACAAGCGGCACCTTCGACGCCGTAATCGACTTCGACACAACAATGCAAAACCCAACAGACCCACTAGCACTGCGCCCAGAATACGACAGCGGCGACCACCTACACCCCAACGACGCCGGCTACCAAGCCATGGCAAACGCGGTGGACTTGGCAAAGCTCTAACAACAATCGAACATCCAAGCCTGTGGTACGGGTGGTGACTCCGGCCGCCCCACAACACAGGTGGGACAGGGCCTTCCCTGGTCGTGTCCGATTTTACTTGGGGGATTTGCCCCTTAAAATTGCAGATCGGGCAGGGCTTTCGGGCACTGCCTTTTAGCCCGATCAAGGGGCAAATCCAGGGGCCCCAAGTAAAATCGGACACATCTCGGCAGAAGCCCCATCCACCCCCCGCCCCCACAAGCGGGCCCTAGCGAGACAGATTAGCCGCCACGGTAGCCCCGAGCTCCCAGCACGCCCTCAACTCATCCTTCGACGGCTCCCCGGTAACGACCACGTTCGACGTCACCTTCTCCCAAGCCAACCCCGCCACAATCGACTCGACACCCCGCACCGCACCGCTCGCATCACTGTTCCCATGCACATAAAGCCCAAACGGCCTCCCCCGAGTGGCATCCAAGCACGGGTAATAAGCAAGATCGAAGAACACCTTCAACGCCCCGCTCATCATCCCCAGGTTCGCCGGCGTCCCAAGCACATACCCATCCGCCTCAAGCGCATCCGACACGGACGCCGACAGCGCAGGCCGACGCACGACCTCCACCCCCTCGATCTCCGGATCAGTAGCCCCCGACACCACCGCCTCGAACATGGCCTGGAGATTCGGCGAAGGCGTGTGATGGATGATCAACAGGCGCGGCATGGGAACCAGTGTGGCGCGTGCGCGTCTAAACAAGCACACACAGGAGGGGGTCATGGACACTTCAATCATGCGGTCCAGCAGTCGTGAGAAGCGCATCACCTGGGGTGGCGGTCTGTCGGTCAGCCTCGGGCTGATCGGGTTGCCGCTGGTGTTCGTCGGGGTTTGGCCGACGTTCGACCACAGTCCGTGGGACGTCAACACGATGATCCTGGGGGCTGGTGTCTTCCTCTGCTCGGTCGCCTACATCCTCGGCCGGATCGCCGTCGCGGCCTTCACCGAGGAGCGCCGGAACCCGGTGAGCCCGCCCGCAAGACGCCCCTACGTGGTGGCGGGCGTCTCCCTGGCGATCTCGATCCTCTGCTTGCTCATCGCCCTCATGTGAGCAACCGCTCCACCTGTGCCCTGAGCTCCGCCAGGCGTGCCCGCGCACGGTCGCGGGCGGGCGTCAGATCGTCCGCGACCGGTTCCACGACTTCCAGGTACGCCTTGAGCTTGGGCTCGGTGCCCGACGGCCGCACGACCACCCGCACACCCGGCGCGGTCAGCCGAACGACGTCCGCACGGGGCAGCAGGTCCTCGTACTCGTAGCCCGACGGCGGCGACTGCCGCAGCCGGGTCATGAGCGCGCCGATCCCGGACAGGTCGGTGAAGCGCATCGAGACCTGGTCGGTCAGGTGCACGCCGTGGTCGACGGCCAGCTGGTCCAGCGCGTCCAGGAGGGTCTTGCCCGCCGCTTTCAGCGTGGCGGCGAGGTCGCAGGCGAGCACGGCCGCCGAGATGCCGTCCTTGTCGGTGACCGATTCCGGGTCGACGCAGTGGCCGAGGGCCTCCTCGTACGCGTAGACGAGGCCCTCGCCCGCGCGGACCAGCCACTTGAAGCCGGTCAACGTCTCCGCGTACCTGGCGCCCTGCGCCTTGGCGATCTCGCCCAGCAGTGACGACGACACGATCGTGGTCGCCACCAACGGGTCCGGGTGGGTCGTCCGGTCCAGCGTGGACAGCACCACGGAGCCGAGCAGCACCCCCGTCTCGTCGCCGCGCAGCATCCGCCACGTGCCGTCGCGGTCGCGCACGCCCAGCGCGCAGCGGTCCGCGTCCGGGTCCAGGGCGATGGCGAGGTCGGCGTTCTCCGCCGCCGCCAGGGCCAGCAGTTCGTCGGCCGCGCCGGGTTCCTCCGGGTTGGGGAACGCCACGGTCGGGAAGTCCGGGTCCGGCATGGCCTGGGCGCGCACCACGCGCACGTCGGTGAAACCCGCGCGCCGCAGCGCTTCCACGGCCGTCTGGCCGCCGACGCCGTGCATCGGCGTCAGGGCCACGCGCAGGTCGCGGGCGGTGCCGCGGGGCAGCGACGAGACGCGTTCCAGGTACTCGTCGACCTCGGCGTCGGTGACCGTCAGCCAGTCCGCCGACGTCGGCACGGACACGGCGGCGGGCACGCGGGACACGGCCGCCTCGATCTCGCGGTCCGCGGGCGGCACGATCTGGCCGCCGCCCTCCAGGTACAGCTTGTAGCCGTTGTCCGCGGGCGGGTTGTGGGACGCGGTGATCTGCACGCCTGCCACGGCCCCGTGCTTGCGCACCAGGAACGCCAGCACGGGCGTCGGCAGCGGCCGGGGGAGGACGCGCACGGTGAAGCCCGCGGCGGCCAGCACGCCCGCGGCCGCCTGGCAGAAGTCCTCCGAGCCGTGCCGGGCGTCGCGGCCGACGAACACGGTGCCGGTGTGGCCGTTGGCGCGGAGCCAGTCCGCCAGGCCCGCCGTGGTGCGGACGACGACCGCGCGGTTCATCCCGTTCGGGCCCGCCCGGACCGGGCCGCGCAGGCCCGCCGTGCCGAACGTGAGCGGCCCGGCCATGCGGTCGGCCAGGTCCTCCGCCACGCCCGGCGCGCCGCCCATGGCCTGGGCCAGCAGACCCTGCAACTCGGCGCGGGTGGCGGGGTCCGGGTCGTCGGCGATCCAGCGGAACGCGGCGTCGCGCAGGG
>DATMCA010001403.1:0-8583 GCA_035559015.1 Umezawaea sp.
AGGCAGCGCAGGATGACGTCCTGAACGGCGTCCACATCGGACACCAGCCGGGTGACGAGGTCGCCGCTGTGCCGGCGAACGGGTTGGCGCAGCAGCGATTCGTACACCCGACCGCGCAGGTCGGCCAGGTGGCGCAGCACGGCGTCGTGGCCCGCCAGCCGTTCCGCGTAGCGGAGGACGCCGCGGGACAGCGCCAGCGCGCGGACGGCCACGATCGCCACGGTGAGCGCTGCCATCGGCGGCTGGTCGGCGGCGCGCACGACGAGCCACACGGCGGTGGCCGTCAGGGCCACCCCGGACAGTTCGGCCGGCACCGCGGCGAAAGCGGCCAGTGCCAAGCGCTTCATCGGATCTCCACGACTCGGTCGACCTCGGCGAGCAGGGCGGCCCGGTGGGCCACCAGCACGGTGGTCCGGCCGCGGGACAGCGAGCGGGTCACGCGCAGCACGGTCGCCTCCGTGCCGCTGTCCAGCCGCGCGGTCGGTTCGTCGAGCAGCAGCAACCGGGCCTCGGGGCGGACGAGGGCACGGGCGACGGCGACCCGCTGGCGTTCACCGGAGGACAGGGGGTGCCGCGCGTCCACGAGTGCGCCCAGGCCGACGGCGTGCGCGGCGGCGACGGCACCGGGACCGCCGACGGCGATGTTGTCGGCCACCGTCCCCTCGAACACCGTTGGCGTCTGCGGAACCCACGCGACCTGGCGCAGCCAGGCCGTGCGGTCGATCTCCCGCAGGTCCACGCCGTCCACCAGCACCCGGCCCGACTCTGGGGTGATCTCGCCCAGCAGCAACGAGAGGAGCGTGGTCTTGCCCGCGCCGCTCGGCCCGACCAGCGCGATCCGCTCACCCGGCGCGATCCGCAGGTGCAAGCCGCGCAACGACCGCACCCCCACGTCCTCCAGCACGATCTCCGCGCGGCTCAGGTCCGGCGGGCGGCGGGTGGCCGTGGCGGGCGGGGGAGTGGTGACGACGGCCCGCTCCAGCACGGCGAGCCCTTCCGCGCCGGCGTGGAACTGCGCCCCGGCGGCGCGCAGCGGCAGGTAGGCCTCGGGGGCGAGCAGCAGCACCAGGAGGGCGACCTCCAGGCTCACGCCCCCGCCGAGCAGCCGCAGGCCGACCGGCACGGCGACCAGCGCGACGGACAGCGTGGCCACGAGTTCCAGCACCAGCGCGGAGAGGAACGCGACCCGCAGCGTCCGCATGGTCGAGTCGGCGTGCGCGGTCGCCATCGCGCGCACGGTCGCCGCCTGCGCGCTCGCACGGCCGAACAGCTTCAACGTGCTCAGCCCCGCCACGACGTCCAGGAAGTGACCGCCCAAGGTGGACAGTTCCGCCCACTGCCGCCTGGTGCTGTCCCTGGTGTGCGCGCCGACCAGCGCGGCGAACACCGGGATCAGCGGCAGCGTCACCAGGATCGTGATCGCGGCGGTGAGGTCGGCGAACGCCAGGCGCAGCAGCACCGCGAGCGGCACGACCGCCGCGACCGCGAGCTGCGGCAGGTACCCGGCCAGGTAGGGCTCGATCGCGTCCAAGCCCCTGGTCACCAGGGTGCTGACCTCGCCCGCCCGGTCACCGCGCCGCGTCACGGCGTCGGCCAGCACCTGCTTGCGCAGCCGGGCTTTCACGGTCGCCGCGGCCCGCTGGGTGCACACCCGCTGCACGCCGACGAACACCGCCCGAGCCCCCACGACCCCGGCCAGCGGGCCGATCCCGCCGCCTCCGCCGAGCACCCGCGCCAGCAGGTCGGCCTGCGCCGGCACGAGCACGGCGGTCGCGACGGCGAACACGCCCAGCAGCACCGCGTAGCGCCGGTCACGCACGGCGCACCCGGAACACCCACCAGGTCGTCCACTGGAACAGCAGCACCAGCGGCAGCACCACGAGCGCGACCGGGGCCAGCACCGTCAACGTGGTGGTGTGCGCCATGGTCTCGACGTTCACGACTTCCTGCGCGGCGAACACGACCGGCACCGGCAGCGCGCACGCGAGTGCCGTGCAGGCGAACGCGGTCGGGCCGAACGTGACCCATGAGCCGAGCAGCAGCACCAGCACCGCGGCCGCGCCGACGAGCGCGAGCCCCGGCTGCCGGACCGGTCCGGCGAGGAGGACCACCGCGGGCACGAACACCGCGCACGGCAGCACCAGCGACCGGGCGAGCGCACGGGCCCGCTCGCCGGACCGGCCGGGCAGCCGCCACGCCAGGAAGGTGGCGCCGTGCAACGCGAACAGCGCCACCACGCCCGCGCTCCACAGCGGACCCGGAGCACCGGTCAGGTCGGCCGCCAGCCATCCCCAGCCGACGGCGACCAGCAGCGCGCCCGCGATCAGCGGCACGTCCCAGGCGGGGGAGTTCCCGCGCAGCTGCACGGACGCGGTGAACACCACCAGCCCGGTGACGACCACGACGAAGGTCCCGTGGTGGCCGGACAGCAGTTCCCCTTCCAGGCGGGGGAAAGCGCCGAACAGGACACCGACGGCGGCGACCAGCCACACCTCGTTGCCCAGCACGAACGGCGTCATCGCGCCGAGCGCGCGGCTCCTCTCCGGCTCGTCGCGGCCGACGAACCGGAACAGCAGGGCGGTGCCGTAGTCGAAGCCCGCCAACGCGAAGTAGCCCGCGGTGAGGAGGCCGAGCAGGACGATCCAGAGGGTTTCCACGGTCGATCCCCCTTCACAGGGCCATCGCGGACACGGGCCGCGGGACCGTCGCGACCTCGGGCCCGCGCCGGGCGATGCGGGAGATCAGCACCCAGTCGGCGATCGCGAGCGCGGTGAAGACGCCGGTGAAGGCGATGAACGACGTGAGCATCGCGCTCGCGCTCACCGGGGACAGGGCGTCCTCCGTGCGCAGCAGGCCGTGGACGAGCCACGGCTGCCTGCCGACCTCGCGGACCACCCAGCCGCCGATGGCGGCGATGAACGGCAGCGGGATCCCCAGCACCATCAGGTAGAGCGGGAAGCGCATCCGGATGACCGCGTCGCGGGCCAGCAGCGGCAGGGTGATCCAGCTCGCCAGCATCAGCACCACGCCGATCAGCATCATGAACGAGAGCGGGATCCCGAGGCCGGGCATGCCCTTGAACTTGCCCGGCTGGAGGTGGTTGACGACCGGGAACTGGGCGATGCCCGCCCCGACCAGGAACGGCGTGGAGAGCGCCGTGGTCACGACGCCGGTGCGCAGCGACCGGCGGAAGAAGTCGACCTCCGGGGTGCGCCGGATGAAGTGGTAGGCGCTGACGCCGACCACGAACACCCCGCCGACGGTCAGCGCGGCCCCGACGACGTGCGGGAACGCGGAGG
Organism: Umezawaea sp.; assembly: GCA_035559015.1. Classification (GTDB taxonomy): domain Bacteria; phylum Actinomycetota; class Actinomycetes; order Mycobacteriales; family Pseudonocardiaceae; genus Umezawaea. The sequence goes on from DATMCA010001403.1 coordinate 3,300, forward strand.
TGAACGTCGGGTTCGCCAGCAGGGCGCCGAGGTCGACGAGCCGCAGCACCCCGTCGTGCTCCTCGTGGCCGACCGGGTGCTGGAGGAACCCGTTGGCGACCATGATCCAGAACGCCGAGGCGTAGGCGGTGATCGCGACGAGCCAGATCAGCGCGAGGTGCGCCCACCGGTTGAGCCGTCCCCAGCCGAAGATCCACAGGCCGAGGAACGTCGACTCCAGGAAGAACGCCACCAGCGTCTCGATCGCCAGCGGCGCGCCGAACACGTCGCCCGCGTAGGTGGAGAGCCCGGACCAGTTCAGCCCGAACTGGAACTCCATGACGATGCCGGTCGCGATGCCGAGGGCGTAGTTGACCACGTAGATCCGGCCCCAGAACCGGGCCATCCGCTCCAGCACCGGTGCCCCGGTCAGCGTGAACCGGGTCTGCACGACGGCGACGAGGGTCACGAGGCCGAGCGTCAGCAGCACGAAGAGGAAGTGGAACGAGGTGGTCGTGGCGAACTGCGCCCGCGCCAGGTCGAGGGTGTTCATAAGTGGGCACGCTATACGTAGGCTCGCTACCTAACATCGGGGACTTCCCCGAGGTGTTCCCTTGAACGGACCCGTAGACTCGCTACTCATGAAGTCCGACGCGCTGCGCGGCCACCTGGACGCACTGCTGTTGGCCACCTTGGACAGCGGCCAGCTGCACGGGTACGCGATCATCGAGGCGCTCCAGCGGCGCAGCGGCGGCGCTCTCGACCTGCCGACCGGCACCGTCTACCCGGCACTGCGCAGGCTCGAACGGGCCGGGCACGTCGCCAGCGAGTGGAGCACCGTCGCCGGTCGCCAGCGCCGCACGTACCGGCTCACCGGCGCGGGTCAACGGGCGCTGTCGGACGAACGCGCCGCGTGGCGCGAGTTCACCGTCGCCATCGAAGGCGTTCTGGGAGGTGGCCCGTGGCCGGAACAGGCGTGATCGAGGAGTACGTCGGCGACCTGGGGCAGCGGCTGCGCGGCCCGGCCCACGTCAAGGCCGACCTGCTGGCCGAGGCCCGCGACAGCCTCGACGACGCGGCGGACTCCTACCGCGACACCGGGCTGTCCAGCGAGGACGCCGAGCGCCGAGCGGTCGAGGAGTTCGGCCCGCTCGCCGCCGTCGTCCCCGGCTACCAGGCCGAACTCGCCGCCGCGCACGCCGCGACGATGCTGCGGACCGTGATGCTGCTGATCCCGCTGACGTACGTGCTGTGGGAGCTCAACCGGATGTTCTGGATCGGCCCGTGGTCCGCGTTCGACGGCGGTCCCACGCCCGGCTGGTACCTGTTCGTCTCCCGGGCCAACGGCTACGTCCCGTGGATCATCACCGCGATCGCGGGCGCGTCGCTGCTCGCCGGACGGCTGCTGTCCCGGCGTGGCGTCGGCGGGGCGACCCTGTGCAGGCTGGGAGGACTGGTCGCGGTGGGCTGCGTCGGGCTCGCGATCACGTTCAACCTGTCGGTCCTCATCGGCACCGCGACCCTGGACGCGCCACGGCTGCTGATGCCCGCGCCGGTGATGCTGGCAGGCGTCATGTTCTACGTCGTCTTCATCCGCGTCGGGGTGCTGGCGCGGCGCTGTCTGGCGTTGTCCGCAGTCTGATCGCCCGCGATGTGCCACGATCGTCGTCGTGACCACCGCGCTCATCTACCTCGTCGTCATGGTTCTCGTGGCCGCCGTGGTGTTCCTGTTGTCCGCGCTCGTGTTCGGCCGCGGCGAGGAGCTGGCCCCCCTGCCGCCCGGCGCGTCGCCGACCAGGCTCCCACCCGACGACGTGACCTCGAACGACGTCCGAAACCTGCGCTTCCAACAGGTGCTGCGCGGCTACAAGATGACCGAGGTCGACTGGGTGCTCGAACGGCTGGCGACCGAGGTCGACGAGCTGCGCACCCGGATCGCCGAACTGGAGAACGGCGGACCCGCTCCCGCGCCCGACCCGGAACCCGAACCCGAGCCGGAACCCGAGCACGTCCCGCAGCACGCGGCCGAGAACGGGCGGCCCACGTGACGGAGCTCGAACTGCGGGTCCCCGTGGCCGCGTCGGCCGAGACGACGTGGGCCGCGATGACGGACTGGACCCGGCAGGGCGAGTGGATGATCGGCACGTCGGTGGAGGTGACCGCGGGCGACGGCAAGGGCGTCGGCTCGACGCTCGCGGCGTTCACCGGCGTGGGCCCGCTGGGCTTCACCGACACCATGCGGATCACCGCCTGGGAGCCGCCGACGCGCTGCGTCGTGCTGCACACCGGCAAGGTGGTCCGCGGCACCGGCGAGTTCATCGTCAACCCGGTCACCGACCGGTCGTCGGAGTTCGTCTGGGTCGAACGCCTCGACCTGCCGTTCGGCGCCGTCGGCAGGCTCGGCTGGCCGCTGGTGCGCCCCGCGTTCACCTGGGGCGTGCGGAGGTCGCTGGCGAAGTTCGCCCGGTTCGCGGAGGGGTACGGCACGTGATCGTCCGTTGCGCGTGGGGTGACAGCACCCCCGACTACGTCGAGTACCACGACACCGAGTGGGGCGTGGAGCTGCACGGCGAGACCGAGATGTTCGAACGGCTGTGCCTGGAGTCCTTCCAGTCCGGCCTGTCGTGGATCACGATCCTGCGCAAGCGCGAGTCGTTCCGCCGCGCGTTCGAGGGCTTCGAGCCCGCCACCGTGGCGGCGTTCGGCGAGGACGACGTCGAGCGGCTGATGGCCGACGCGTCCATCGTGCGGAACCGGGCCAAGATCAACGCCTGCATCCGCAACGCGGGCGTGGTCGCCGACCTGGACGAGCCGTTCGACGACCTCCTGTGGTCGTTCGCGCCGTCCAAGGAGGGCCGCGTGCGGCCCGCGACGATGGCCGACGTGCCCGCCGTGACGCCCGAGTCCAAGGCCCTCGCCAAGGAGCTCAAGCGCCGCGGCTTCGTCTTCTTCGGCCCGACCACGGCCTACGCGCTGATGCAGGCCACCGGCATGGTCGACGACCACGTCGCGACCTGCTTCCGCGCGGTCGCCGCCGACCGGGCCGCTACTTCCCGGTGAACTTCGGCGTCCGCTTCGCCACGAACGCGGCCACGGCCTCGCGGTGGTCGTCGGTCGCGCCCGCCACGGCCTGGGTGCTGGCCTCGATCTCCAGCGCGTCGTTCAGCGTCCCGCCGGACCCGACGGCCAACGCCTTCTTGATCATCGCGTAGGCGGTCGTCGGGCCGGTCGCGAGCCGGCGCGCCAACGCTTGCGCGGTGGTCAGCGCCTCGCCGTCCGGCACGACCTGGCCGACCATCCCGACCCGCAGCGCGTCCTGGGCGTCGACCGGCTGGGCGAGCATCATCATCTCCATCGCCCGGCCGTGCCCGATCAGCCTCGGCAGCGTCCACGCCGCGCCCGAGTCCGACGTGAGCCCGACGTTCGCGAACGCCATCAGGAACTTCGCCGAGGCCGACGCGACCCGCAGGTCGCACGCGTACGCGATCGACGCGCCCGCGCCCGCCGCCGTGCCGTTGACCGCGGCGATCACCGGCTTCGGCATCCCGATGATGGCCTTGATCAGCGGGTTGTAGTGCAGCTCGACGGTGTTCAACGGCGCCGGGTCGCCCGCCTCCAGCAGCGCGATGTGCTCCTTGAGGTCCTGGCCCGCGCAGAACGCCTTGCCCGCCCCGGTGATGACCACGGCTCGCACCGACTCGTCCCTCGCGGTCTCCAGGACGGCGCTCAGGAACGCCTCCTTCAGCGACACCGTGAACGAGTTGAACGCCTCCGGGCGGTTCAGCGTGAACGTGCGCACACCGTCGGCGTCGTCGATGAGGAGTTCGGACACGGCTGAGACCTCCAAGGTCGTTCGGCGACTACCTAAGCAGTGGACTCGTTCCGGGCCGACTTGTCCAGGCAGTCGTCGACGAACCGCTCCACCGCCGGGGCCAGCCGGGCGGTGTGCCGGTCGAAGAACTCGGCGGCGCCGGTACCCGGCCAGTCGGCGGGCAGCAGTTCCAGGGGCAGACCCGGATCCCGGAACAGGAACTTCCGCCACGCGTGCAGCAGCCGCTGCGACGCCGCGAACGACTCCGGCGGGGCCGAACCGTCCACACCGGACATCACCGGCGCCCACTCCGCGACGAACGCCGCGTAGTCCCGGCCGAGCGCGGCGAGGTCCCACGCCCGCGCGGCCAGGCCGCCGTCGTCGCCCTCGTGTCCGCCGTGGAACGTGCTCGCCGCCACACCCTCGGTCGCCAGCACGTCCGCCAGTTCGGGGGAGGGGCGAGGTGCGATCCACGTCACGGGACCCAACGCGCCGTAACCGAGCAGTTGCAGCGAGGAGGCCAAGCGCTCGCGCGATTCCCGGCCCGGCAGTTCCTCCAGGACCAGCACGTGCCACCGACCGTCCCAGGTGGACGGCCGGGTCCGGTAGATCCTCGCGGCCGCTTCGTCAAGCCGCCGTTCGGCCCTGGGGGTCATGGCGTAGCCGGGGCCATCTGCCAGTCGGACCGGGTGCAGCCATCCCTGCCGGACGGTTCGGGACACCGCCGTGCGCACGGCGGGCGCGGCGAAGTCCAGCGGCTCCATCAACCGCACCAGGGCGGCGATGGTCGCGGCACCACCGCGTTCACGCAGGTGGCCGCCGTACACGTCGAACAACGCGGATCTGGCTCGCACGACGGTCGAGTCTGGCAGGCCCGGCTCCGCGCGACCAGGGCGGGCCGTCGGGCCGGGACGCGCCGAAACCGGTGACCGGCGCGCGACCGGTGGATCACGAACCGGTGACGGTGATCGTCTTCGCCGAATCCCTTTGCAGCACGGCGATCCAGCCTCTGAACAGGGACAAGTCAAGATCGACAAATGGCCACGGGGAGCACCGAAAGATCGGTTCGGTTTCGCGGCTGAGTCCGGATAGGGGAGAATGGCTGCGGATCCGGCCGGGTTTCGCGAACCAGGTCGGACGGGGAAGGGTTTTGACGGAGGGAGCACGCTATGGCGGCCATGAAGCCCCGGACCGGCGACGGTCCCCTCGAGGTCACCAAGGAGGGGCGCGGCATCGTGATGCGCGTTCCGCTCGAGGGTGGTGGGCGCCTCGTCGTCGAGATGTCGGCGGAGGAGGCCAGCGCCCTGGGCGATGCCTTGAAGGCGGCCGTTGGCTGATCCCAGCGAGAAGCCTCGAAGCCCCGGTTTCCACTGTGGAACCGGGGCCTCACTTCGTTGTGATGCCGCATACACAGTTGACTGAGGAGGACCAGTGCGCACCCCCTTGCCCACCGCCCTAGTGGAGGTCGAGGTCGCCGACGCGCCACGACGTGGC
>DATMCA010001404.1:0-2569 GCA_035559015.1 Umezawaea sp.
TCACGGGCCCGGCGGGCGAGCGCGGACATGGCGTTGGCGCTCAGGCCGAACAGCGGCGCGACCGCGGACGGCCGTTCCCCCTCGACCTCGACCTGCCACAGGACCGTGCGCCAGCGCTCGGGGAGGCTGGTGAACGCGCGACCGATCAACGTGTACTCGGCGCGCTGGGCGGTGGCGTCCGCGTACGGCTCGACCCGCCTGCTCAGCTCCTCGTCGTCCACCGGGACGTCACGGCGGCGCCCGCTCCACTCCCACGCGACGCGGCGGGCGACGGTCAGCAGGTACGTGCGGACGTGGTCGGTGGGCCCGGTGCCGCGGCGGATCGCCTGGAGCACGCGGAAGAACGCCTCGGCGGTCAGGTCTTCGGCTTCGGCCGGCTCGCGGACGTGCCTCAACGAGAACCGCCTCACGGCGTCCGCGTGCCGCGAGAACAGCTCGCCGTAGGCGGCGTCCTCACCGGCGCGAACCCTGGCCAGCAGTTCCCGGTCGACCTCGGTGCCGTCGGTGCCATCGATGTGCTCGGCCATCCCGACCCGACACCTCCAACCAGCCACGTGCTCCCAGGTCAACATGCCACAAACCGGTCCTGGCACCCGAGGAAGAAGCCGAGCCGGTACCGAAGACCACCCGGTCGGCGTGGACCATTCGGCCCAGCCGATCCGCCCTACCGCTGATGACGACCCGGTCACGGGTCGGCGTCGGGTGGTCGCGCTGAGGTCAACGGGGGTGCCGCGAACCGGTAATCTTCCGCCGTGTGGCCGACTGGCGTTCGAGAGCAGCAGCTCTGCTCCCCGAGCTGAGTGGTGTCGTCGAGCACGAGTCCTGGTCGTGCCACGTGTACTTCGGCGAGCTGTGGCACCTCGCCCTCGAAGCCCACCGCGCGGCGGACAAGGACACCCTGCGCCGGGTCTACGACTTCGCGCACTGGTGCTTCCAGCAGCCGGAGCAGTTCCTCACCAACGCGATCATGGTCAGCTTCTACGAGCACGTGTTCGACGACTGGGACCTCCGCGACGACGTGGCGCACCGCCTGCCGCCCGAGGTCGTCGCGAAGGTGCGGCCGTTGTGGGAGTGGCGGATGACCACGGAGCGGTTGGCCGAGGTAGACCGCCTCTTCGACTGCGACGGGACCCCCGGTCGAAATGCTGTTTGAGACTGGGTTATAGTTACCTCGCACCAAAGAACACCCGGTGCGGACGTGGCGCAGCTGGTAGCGCATCACCTTGCCAAGGTGAGGGTCGCGAGTTCGAATCTCGTCGTCCGCTCTTCAGCAAAGAGGGCGAGTGCTCGCAAAGAGCACTCGCCCTCTTTGCTTTCGAACCACACCGGGGGTCCAACCCCCGGACCCCGGCCAGGGGGCGAGCCCCCTGAACCCCCGCGTGGTCGCGATCGCGATTAGGTTTGGCCCCGTTAGGAAGACACCTCTTCGAGACGGAGCTTTCAGATGGCCACCACGCGCAAGGCGACCACGCACTGGGAAGGCAACCTGCTGGAGGGCAAGGGCGCTGTCACGCTGGAGTCGTCCGGCATCGGCACCTACGACGTCAGCTGGCCCTCCCGCGCCGAGGCCGCCAACGGCAAGACCAGCCCGGAAGAGCTGATCGCCGCGGCGCACTCGTCCTGCTACTCGATGGCGCTGTCGCACGGTCTCGCGGGCGCGGGCACCCCGCCCACCTCGGTCGACACCTCGGCCGAGGTGACCTTCCAGCCCGGCACGGGCATCACCGGCATCCACCTGACGGTGCGCGCCTCCGTGCCCGGCCTGGACGCCGCGGCGTTCGCCGAAGCCGCTGAGGGCGCGAAGAAGAACTGCCCGGTCAGCCAGGCGCTGGCGGGCACGACGATCACGCTCGACGCGACGCTGGTCTGATTTTCCCGACGGGTACCGGCTCGGTCGACCTCGGCCGAGCCGTCCCGTCACACCTATTGACACGCCCGACTTGACCCGATCGGGTGATCAAGATAGTCAGGCCCGGTGGGTTTGGGGGATCCGGGAAGAGTCGCGGTGGGCGCGGTGGCGGGCGCGCTCTTCGCCGCGCTGTTCACCACGAGCCCGTCCGCTGAGCCGAACCGATCACCCAGCGGTACGCCGAACGTCGTCGTGGTGACCGCCTCGGACGCCCAGACCCGTCTCAAAACGGCGACCAGCGCCCCCAGTTCGGTCTCGTCGACCCCGGTTTCGACCCCTACGTCGACCACTGTGACGACAACGTCGACGGCCACCACGACCACGACGACCGCCCCGGCGGTGAGCACGGCGGTGACGACAACGACGCAGGTCCCGCCGCCCACGACGACCACGACGCCGGTCCGGCCGACCACCACGACCACCACCAGGAGGCCCTGCGGTCTGCTGTCGTGCTGATCTCTCCCCCTGGAAGTCAACGCGCTGGAGCCGGCAGAATCCGAGCTGTGACGTTGAGCCAGGAGCACAAGCAGTTCACACCCGGTAACGAACCGACGATCAAGTTCCAGAGCGACGCGACGGTCAAGTTCCAACCGGTCGGCCCCCCGCCACCGTTCGTCCCCCCGCCCGCACAGCCGGTTCCACCGCCCGTTCCCCAGGTCG
>DATMCA010001405.1:0-7395 GCA_035559015.1 Umezawaea sp.
CCCCGCTCTACGACGGCACCGAGGTCGGGTTCAGCTCGCTGTGCATCGACAAGCCGATCACGTACAGGTTCGTCGACGACGTGCTGCGCGAGTTGGCGGCCCTGACGCCCGGCCCGTTCCTGCACATCGGCGGGGACGAGGCGCACTCCACGACCGAGCCGGACTTCAAGACGTTCATGGACAAGGTGCTGCCGCTCGTGGCGAAGCACGGCAAGCTGGCCCTGGGGTGGCACGAGTTCGTGAAGACGAACCCGCCCACCTCGGCCGTCGCCCAGTTCTGGGGCACCGAGACCGAGGACGCCGACGTGGTCGCGGCGGCCTTGCGCGGCAACAAGGTCCTGCTGTCGCCCGCCACCAAGGCGTACCTGGACATGAAGTACGACGAGAACACCGAACTGGGGCAGGACTGGGCGGGCTTGACCGACGTCCGGGACGCCTACGACTGGAACCCCGGCGCGTACCTGAAGGGCCTGCCGGAGTCGGCCGTCCGCGGCGTTGAGGCTCCGCTGTGGACCGAGACGATCAAGGACTCGTCGGACGTCGAGTACATGGCGTTCCCGCGCCTGCCCGCCATCGCCGAACTCGGGTGGTCGCCGCAGTCGACGCACGACTGGACCGCCTTCTCCAAGCGGCTCGGCGCGCAAGGACCGCGGTGGAGGGCCGCGGGCGTCAACTTCTACGCCGCACCCCAGGTCCCCTGGGTGAAGTAGTCCGCGAAACGGGGTGGGGACCCGCGCGTAGGCCCCCACCCCGCTCGCTCAACGACCGTTCAGGCCGTCGAGGTACTCCCGCTCGAACTTCTCCAGGTCGGCGCCGTACGCCACCCGGGTCTTGGCTCCCCTGGCGGAAACCGCGGTTCGGCCGGCCTGCGGGCCGTCCAGTACGACGGTGAGGCGGGTGTCGCGCTCCTCCGTGATCACCCCCTCGTCGCGGAACGCGCGCAACGCGGCGACGGCGTCCCACCAGAAGTAGATGCCGAGCGGGATCCCGGCCCTCATCACGGGTTGCGTCATGATCGCGTGGACGATCCGGGCGCTGGGCGTGGTGAGGTCCGCGCCTAGCCGGTCGACGTAGTCCTGCGTGATGGGCACGTCGTTGGTGGTGTCCAACGGGGTCAGGTGGACCGCGGGCAGTGCGCGGAACACCGCGGCCGCAGCCGCCGGGTGCATCCAGGCGTTCAGCTCCTGGGTGTTGTCGAACCCCGGCAGGGCCGAGCCGAACAGGTTGCCGGGCACGTGGACCGCGCCGCTCATGGTGTGCACCGCCGCGATCCGGCGGGTCAGCCGGTCGCCCGCGGGCAGGGCTTCCGCCAGGTTGGAGAGCGGGCCGGTGGCCAGGATCGTGACCTTGCGCGGTGACGACGCCAGCGTGCGGCGGATCAGGTCGGCAGCGGTTTCCGTTGCGGGGCCGGGACTTTCGGCTCCGTCGCCGAGTGCGCCGGACAGCACGGCCTCGACGTCGACACGGGCTTCGGCGGGTGCCGGGTGCGCGGCCTCGTGCACGCCTTCGGCGACCGGGACGTTCGGCAGGCCGCACTGCCGGAGCACGCTCAGCGCGTGCTGCCTGACCCGGTTGGGATAGCCGAAGCCGCTGGTGGTGACCGTGACGGCCCGCAGGTCGATCCGGCCGCGGTGGTGTTCGGCGCACAGGTAGGCCAGGGTCGCGGCGTCGTCGATGTCGAGGTCGCTGTCGTAGATGACCGGCGGTGGTCCGCCCGCAGCCGCCGGTGTGCCGAGCGAGAGCAGGCCCGCGACGAGCGCGAGCAGCAGAGTCCTCATCGAGTTCCCCCCGGAGTGGTCGATGGATCACGGCCACGATAGCGAGGGGGACCCGATGAGGAGGGACTAACCGTTCAACGCCAATGATTCCTCGTCGGTGAGCAAGCGTGAGCGGATCAGGAAGCGCACGCCGAGCGGCGCTTCCAACGAGAACCCGCTACCTCGGCCCGGCACCACGTCGATGGTGAGGTGCGTGTGCTTCCAGTACTCGAACTGCTTGGCGGACATCCACACCGCAACGGGTTCGTCGTCCACGACGAGGTCTCCGAGGTGGGTGTCCGAGCCGCCCGTGCGGAACTCGCCCGCCGGGTAGCACATCGGGGCGCTGCCGTCACAGCACCCGCCGGACTGGTGGAACATCAGCGGCCCGTGGTCGGCCCGGAGGCGGCGGATGAGCTCCGCCGCCTCCGGGGTGAGGGCGACCCGGTCCATCAGAAGAAGCCCTGCGCGTTCTGCGAGTAGCTGACCAGCAGGTTCTTCGTCTGCTGGTAGTGGTCGAGCATCATCTTGTGGTTCTCGCGGCCGATGCCGGAGTCCTTGTAGCCGCCGAACGCCGCGTGCGCCGGGTAGGCGTGGTAGTTGTTCACCCACACCCGGCCCGCCTGGATGTCGCGGCCCGCGCGGTAGGCCTGGCCGCCGTCGCGGGACCAGACACCGGCGCCGAGGCCGTAGAGCGTGTCGTTGGCGGTCTTCACGGCGTCGTCGTAGTCGTCGAACCGGGCGACCGACACGACCGGGCCGAAGATCTCCTCCTGGAAGATCCTCATCTTGTTGTCGCCCTCGAAGATCGTCGGCGTGACGTAGTAGCCGCCGGACAGGTCGCCGCCGAGGTCGGCGCGCTCGCCGCCGGTGATCAGCTTGGCGCCCTCCTGCTTGCCGATGTCGATGTAGGAGAGGATCTTCTCCAGCTGGTCGTTGCTGGCCTGAGCGCCGATCATCGTGTCGGTGTTCAGCGGGTTGCCCTGCTTCACGGCCTTCGTGCGCTCGGTCGCGTCGGCCAGGAACTGGTCGTAGATGGAGCTCTGGATGAGCGCCCGCGACGGGCAGGTGCAGACCTCGCCCTGGTTGAGCGCGAACATCGTGAAGCCTTCGAGGGCCTTGTCGTAGAACGCGTCGCGTGAGGAGGCGACGTCCTCGAAGAAGATGTTCGGGCTCTTGCCGCCCAGCTCCAGCGTCACCGGGATGATGTTCTCGCTGGCGTACTGCATGATCAGCCTGCCGGTGGTGGTCTCACCGGTGAACGCGATCTTCGCGATCCGGCTGCTCGACGCGAGCGGCTTGCCCGCCTCGACGCCGAAACCGTTGACCACGTTGAGGACGCCCGGCGGCAGCAGGTCCGCGATGAAGCTCAGCAGCACGTGGATCGACGCGGGCGTCTGCTCGGCGGGCTTGAGGATGACGCAGTTGCCCGCCGCCAGCGCGGGGGCGAGCTTCCACGTGGCCATGAGGATCGGGAAGTTCCACGGGATGATCTGCCCGACGACGCCCAGCGGCTCCTGGAAGTGGTAGGCCACCGTGTCCACGTCGATCTGCGAGATCCCGCCCTCCTGGGCGCGGATGACACCCGCGAAGTAGCGGAAGTGGTCGATGGCCAGGGGGATGTCGGCGGCCAGCGTCTCGCGGACGGGCTTGCCGTTCTCCCAGCACTCGGCGACCGCGATCGCTTCGAGGTTCTCCTCCATGCGGTCGGCGATCTTGTTCAGGACGTTCGCCCGCTCGGTCGGGGAGGTCCGACCCCACGCGCGCGAGGCGCCGTGCGCCGAGTCCAGGGCCTTCTCGACGTCCTCCGCCGTGCCCCTGGCGATCTCGGTGAACACCTGCCCCGTGACGGGGGTGGGGTTCTCGAAGTAGGCGCCCTTGGCCGGGGCCACGTACTCGCCTCCGATGAAGTGGTCGTACCGCTCCTGGTACGCCACGACGCTGCCCGGCTGACCAGGTGCCGCGAACTCCGCCATGTGTCGTCTCCCGCTTCGTCGCGTGATGTGCGTCTCGAACGTAGGCAGCGCTACGTTGCACGTCCGTTGCATCCGTTCGGGTGAAACCGCGGGTTGCGGTCACGGGTAAGCGCGGGTCATCCTGGGTGTTGGAGGTCCCCATGCGCCCAGCCGACGACGCCGAGCGGCGCTCGCGCGCGCTCAGCCAGGTGTACGACTCCGTGCTGGCGGGCGTCGGTGGCGAGCCCCGACCGGTGATCTCCGAGTCGTGGCACCGGTCCTTGGCGGCCAGGGTCGACCCGGAGCAGCGCGAGGCGCCCGTCGTGTACGAGGCGTCCGAGGTCGTGGACCTGCGGGACGCCCACCCGCTCGCGTCCGTGCTGCCGATGCTGCGCGAGACGCTGGTGAGCATCGCGGACGAGGCCATGCACGTCATGATCATCACCGACGCCGACGGGTACGTCCTGTGGTGCGAGGGCGAATCGGGGATCCGCCGGGCCGCCGACCGAGTGCACCTGACCGAGGGCGCGCAGTGGAGCGAGTCCGCCAGCGGCACCAACGCGATGGGGACCGCGCTGGCGTTGGGCAAGTCCGTCACCGTGCACTCGGCCGAGCACCTCGTCCGGGCGTACCACGGGTGGACGTGCGCGGCGAGCCCCGTCCGCGACCCCGACACCGGTCGGATGCTCGGGGTCGTCGACATCAGCGGACCGCTGCGGACCGTGCACCCGGCGATGGGCGCGCTGGTGTCCGCCGCCGCCCGGCTCGCGGAAGGGCAGTTGCAGGTGCGGATGGCCACCCGCGACGAACGCTTGCGAGCGCGGAACATGAGGCACCTGACGGCTTTGCGCGGTGAACCGGGGGCGCTGCTCAGCCCCACCGGGCGGGTGCTGGCGACCGAGCCGCTGGGGCTGCTGCCCTCCCGGATCGCCGTCGACGCCGAGCGCCTGGTGCTGCCCGACGGGCGGCTGGGCCTGCTGGAGCCGTTGGCCGAGGGCTACCTGCTCCGGGTGCCCCGCGCCGGGGTCCCGGCCCGGCTTCCGCTGCTGTCGCTGGCCTTCCTCGGCACGGACCACCCGACGGCCGAACTGGACGGTCGCGAGTTGCCGTTGTCGTTGCGGCACGCGGAGATCCTCACCGCGCTGACCCTGCACCCGGCCGGGCTGACGGCGGAACAGCTCGCGCTGCGCCTCTACGGGGAACGCGGCAACCCGACCACCGTCCGGGCGGAGATGCACCGGCTGCGCGCCCAGCTCGGTGACGGCGTCCTGCTGACCCGGCCGTACCGGCTGCGGGCCGACGTGCGCGGTGACTTCCTGGCGGTGCGGAGGGCCGTGCGGGGTGGGGACGTGGCGACAGCCGTCGCCGGGTACCGGGGTGCGCTGCTGTCGCGGTCCGAGGCGCCCGTGGTGTGCGAGGAGCGGGAGGACCTGCTGGCCGGGGTGCGGCGGGCGGTGATCTCCCGCGGTGACCCGGAGAGCCTGTGGGAGTTCACCCGGACCGATGACGGGCACGAAGACGTCGAGGCGCTGGAACGGTTGGTGCGGACGCTGCCCGTGGAGGACCTGCGGCGGGAGTTGGTGGCCGGGCAGCTGCGGCGGGCATCGGCCGAGGACTAGGCCCGCTCAGTACTCCACGACCATGTTCTTCGTGTGCTGGTAGGACTCGACCAGTTCCCGGCGTTCGCCGAGGAGGTCCGACTGCGGCGGGTGGTTGTTCACCCAGACCCGCCCCGCCCTGATGGCCCTGCCCGTGCGGTAGCCGACACCGCCGTCCCGGGACCACACGCCGGCGGACGGGCTGCGCGGGGACTCGTTGACGGCCTTGACGGCGTCGTCGACGTCGTCGAAGCGGCTGACCAGGGTGATGGGGCCGGTGAAGTCCTCGTGGACCACGCGGGTCTTGTGGTCGGTCTCGAAGATGGTCGGCGCAACGTAGTAGCCGCCGCCCAGGTCGACGGGGTCGCCGCCCATCACCAGGCGGGCGCCGTCGCGCACGCACTGGTCGACGCGGGTCAGGGTGCGGGCCAGGTGGGCGGCGCTGACCTGCGGGCCCGCCGTGGTGGCGGGGTCCAGGGGGTCGCCGAGGCGGACGGCCCCCGTGCGGGCCGTGGCGTTCAGGAGGAAGTGGTCGTAGGCCTTGCTCTGGACGAGTGCGGTCGAGGCCTGGTTGAGGGTGAACCTGGCGAAGCCGTCCAGGGCCCCGGTGTAGCGGGCGTCCTGCTGCTGGGTCAGGTCGGCGAAGTAGACGGTCGGGGTCCAGCGCGTCGGTTCGCGGACGACCACGGCCTTCGCGATGCGGCGGTTCGCCGACATCGGCGCGCCGGCCTCCACGTCGAAGCCGGTGACCACGTTCAACACCCCCGGCGGGAGGAGGTCGCTGATCAGGCCCACGAGCACGTGGATGGAGGCCGGCGTGTGCTCGGACGGCTTGAGCACCACGGTGTTGCCCGCCGCCAGCGCGGGAGCCAGATGCCAGGCGGTGGTGAGCAACGCCGACGTCCACGGGACGGCGATGCCGACCACGCCGAGCGGTTCGTGGAAGTGGTGGGCGACCAGGTCGCCCTCGGACCTGGAGATGCCGCCCTCCTGGGCGCGGGCGACCGCGGCGCAGTAGCGGAAGTGGTCGGCCGCGGCGGGCAGGTCGGTGAACAGCGTATCCCGGATGGGCCTGCCGCTGTCCCACGTCTCGGCGACCGCGATGGCCTCCAGGTTGTCCTCGACGCGGTCGGCGATCTCGGTCAGCACGGTGGCGCGTTCGGCGGCCGAGGTGCGGCCCCACGCCCGCGCCGCGCCGTGGGCGGCGTCCAGCGCGTGGTCGACGTCCTCGGCCGTGCCCCTGGCGACCCTGGTGAACACCTCGCCCGTCACGGGTGACGGGTTGTCGAAGTAGAAGCCCCGCGAGGGCGGCACGTACTCGCCACCGACGAAGTGGTCGTACTGGTCGCGGAACGCGACGATGCCGCCCGAACGGCCCGGTGCCGCGTACTTCGCCATGTCGGGTCTCCAGCCTGGGGTGCAACGAGGGGACCACCGAAGGTAGGAAGATCGACGTTGCAGTCGCGTTGCATACCGAGCGGCTTGCCGCGACGACCCGGCGCGCGCCATCCTGACGGCGGAGGCGGGGGAGGCTCGATGCACCGGGGCGACGAACAGCGCGAGTTGGCGCGCGTGTTGAGCCGGGCGCACGACGCGGCGCTGGGCGGCGGACCGGTCGGGTTCACGCCGCGCGCCCTGATCTCCGAGTCCTGGAGCCGTTCCCTAGCGGCTCAGGTCGACCCGTACCGGCACGAGGCGCCGATCGTGCTCGGCCCGGACGAGGTCGCGGAGCGCTGGGCCGAGCACCCGCTGTCGACCGTGCTGCCGGTGCTGCGGGAGACGTTGATGGGCATCGCGGAGGACGCGATGCATGTCATGATCATCACAGACGCGGACGGCCACATCCTGTGGACCGAGGGCGCCTCGGAGGTGCGCCGCAGCGCCGAGGACGTCGGCCTGACCGAAGGCGCGCGGTGGACCGAGGACGCCATCGGCACCAACGCGATGGGCATCGCGCTCGCGGTCGACACGTCGGTCGTCGTGCACTCCGCGGAGCACCTGGTGCGGACCTACCACGGGTGGACGTGCGCGGCGAGCCCCGTGCACGACCCGGACACCGGGGTCACGATCGGCGCGGTGGACATC
>DATMCA010001406.1:0-4530 GCA_035559015.1 Umezawaea sp.
CTCAGCCTCGCCGAGATCGCCTCGATCGTCGGTGGGACGTTGCACGGGGCCGACGCCGTCGTCACCGGGTCCGTCGAGTTCGACACCCGGAAGGTCGGGCCCGGCAGCCTGTTCGTGGCGCTGCCCGGTGTCCGGGTCGACGGGCACGCGTTCGCCGCCCAAGCCGTCGCCGCGGGTGCGGTGGGCGTCCTGGCGGCCCGCGAGGTCGACGGCCCCGCCGTGGTCGTGCCGCCGGTGGACGACGCGCACACCCGCTCGGTCGCGCTGACCGGTGACACCGACGGCTCGGGCGCCGCCGTGCTCGCCGCGCTGGCCAAGCTGGCCCGCCACGTGACGGACGTGCTGTCCGCGCGGGGCCTCACCGTCGTGGGCGTCACCGGCTCGTCCGGCAAGACGTCCACCAAGGACCTCATCGCGCACCTGCTCGAACAGCTCGGCTCCACGGTCGCGCCCCCCGGCTCGTTCAACAACGAGCTCGGCCACCCGTGGACCGTGCTGCGCGCGGACGAGAACACCAGGCACCTGGTGCTGGAGCTGTCCGCCCGCGGGCCGGGGCACATCGCCGCGCTGTGCCGCACCGCGCCGCCGCGCATCGGCGTCGTGCTGAACGTCGGCACCGCGCACCTGAGCGAGTTCGGGTCGCAGGAGGCCGTGGCGAAGACCAAGGGCGAACTGGTCGAGGAGCTGCCCGCCGACGGCGTGGCGATCCTCAACCTGGACGACCCGCTGGTCGCCGCGATGGCCGACCGGACCAGGGCGCGCGTCGTGTTCGTCGGCCAGCAGTCCAAGGCCGACGTGCGCGCCGAGGGCCTCGAACTGGACGACCAGGCCCGCCCGCGCTTCACGCTCGTGACGGCGGAGGGCAGCGCGCCGGTCGAACTCGGCCTGCACGGTGCCCACCACGTCGGCAACGCGCTGTCCGCCGCCGCGGTCGCGCTGGAGCTGGGCGCCACGACCGCGCAGGTCGCGGACTGGCTCTCGGCCGCCGAGCGGCGGTCCGACCGCCGCATGGAGGTCACCACCCGTCCCGACGGCGTGACCGTGCTCAACGACTCCTTCAACGCGAACCCGGAGTCGATGAGCGCCGCTTTGAAGACGCTCGCCACGATGGCGCGCGCGGGCAACCCCAGGCGTCGCGCCTGGGCGGTGCTCGGCGTCATGGGCGAGTTGGGTGACAACACCGTCTCAGCGCACGACGAGATCGGGCGCTTGGCGGTCCGCTTGGACATCAGTCGTTTGGTTGTGGTCGGCGAGCAGGCGAGGCCGATGCACCAGGGCGCGAACCTCGAAGGTTCGTGGGGAGAGGAGTCGGTGCTGGTGCCGGACGTCGAGGCGGCGATCGCGCTACTGCGCGAGGAGCTGCGGGGAGATGACGTTGTGCTGGTGAAGGCATCGAAGGCCGCCGCGTTGTGGCGGGTCGCGGACGCGCTGCTGGAGGCGGGCACCAAGTGAAGAGCATCCTGATCGCCGCGGCCATCGCGCTGCTCGTCTCGATCATGCTGACGCCGTACCTGATCAAGACCTTCTCCCGGCAGGGCTTCGGCCAGGAGATCCGCGAGGAAGGCCCGCAGAGCCACAAGACCAAGCGCGGCACGCCGACCATGGGTGGTGTGGCGATCCTGGTCGCGATGTGGGCCGGGTACCTCGGCGCGCACCTGGTGAACTCCATGTCGGCGTCCGCGCAGGGCCAGACGCCCAGCGCGTCCGGCCTGCTGGTGCTGATGCTGACGACGTCGCTCGGCGTCGTGGGCTTCCTGGACGACTTCATCAAGATCCGCAAGCAGCGGAACCTCGGTCTGAACAAGACCGCGAAGCTGGTCGGCCAGTTCGTCGCGACGATCATCTTCGCGATCCTGGTGATGCAGTTCGCGAACCGCGAGGGCATCACGCCCGCGTCGGTGAACCTCTCGTTCGTCCGCGACATCTCCGTGGTGTCGTTCGGCGTCGTCGGCTTCGTGGTGTTCTGCTACGCCGCGATCTCCGCGTGGTCCAACGCCGTGAACCTGACCGACGGCCTCGACGGCCTCGCGGGCGGCAGCTCGGCGATGGTGTTCGGCACCTACGTGGTCATCAGCTTCTGGCAGTTCCGCTACAACTGCTCCACCTCGCCGCTCGCCGGCTGCTACGACGTGCGCGACCCGCTGGACCTCGCGCTCGTCGCCGCCGCCGCGATGGCCGGCTGCATCGGCTTCCTGTGGTGGAACGCGGCCCCGGCCAAGATCTTCATGGGTGACACGGGTTCGCTCGCGCTCGGCGGTCTGGTGGCCGGCCTGTCCATCGCCACCCGCACCGAGCTGCTGATGGTCGTCATCGGCGGCCTGTTCGTGGTCGAGGCCCTGTCGGTGGTGCTCCAGGTCGCGGTCTTCCGCACGTCCCGACGGCGGCTCTTCCGGATGGCCCCGTTCCACCACCACTTCGAACTCGCCGGGTGGGCCGAAACCACGGTCATCATCAGGTTCTGGCTGCTCGCCGGGATCTGCTGCATGCTCGGTCTCGGCCTGTTCTACAGCGAGTGGCTGACCGCGGTCGGGAGCTGACCGGGTGGCGACCTTCCTCGACGGCAAGCACGTCCTGGTGGCCGGAGCGGGCGTCACCGGCCGCTCCGCCGCCGAAGCCCTGCTGGCCGCGGGCGCGCAGGTGACCGTCACGGACGGCTCGGCCGACCGCCTGCTCGCGCTGGAGACGCTGCTGTCCGGCGTCGCGCTGGTGCCCGGCCTGGCCGAACCGCCGCGGGGCACGGACCTGGTCGTCACCAGTCCGGGCTGGCGGCCGGAGAGCCCGCTGCTCGCCGCCGCCACCGCGGCGGGGATCGAGGTCATCGGCGAGGTCGAGCTGGCCTGGCGGATGGCCGCCGAGCTGGCCGACCCGCCCGTGTGGCTCGCCGTCACCGGCACCAACGGCAAGACCACCACCGTCGGGATGCTGGAGTCGATCCTGCGCACCGCGGGCATCGACGCGGTCGCCTGCGGCAACGTCGGCCTGCCCGTGGTGGACGCCCTGCTGGCGGGCCACCGGGTGCTGGCGGTCGAGCTGTCGAGCTTCCAGCTCTACTGGTCGCCGTCCGTCCGGCCGTTCGCGGGCGTGCTGCTCAACCTGGCCGAGGACCACCTCGACTGGCACGGCGGCATGACCGCGTACGCCGACGCGAAGGCGCGCGTGCTGTCCGGCGAGATCGCCGTCGGCGGCGTCGACGACCCGCTCGTGGCCGCCCTGCTCAAGGCGTCGCCGGCGGCCGAGCACGTCGGGTTCACCCTCGGCGAGCCGGTCGAGGGCCAGCTCGGCGTCGTGGCCGGGCGGTTGGTCGACCGCGCGTTCGGCCTGGACGAGGACCTGATCGAGGCCGAGCACGTCCGTCCCGCCGGTCCGCCCGGGGTGGCCGACGCCCTGGCGGCGGCCGCGCTGGCGCGCGCCTACGGCGTCCCGGCCGAGTCCGTGCGCCAGGGGCTGCTGAACTTCCGGCCGGGCGCGCACCGCGCGGTCGTGGTGGCCACGTCGGAAGGCATCACCTACGTCAACGACTCCAAGGCCACGAACCCGCACGCGGCCGGAGCGTCGCTGCGTTCGCACGCCAGAGTCGTGTGGCTCGCGGGCGGCCTGCTCAAGGGCGCGTCGGTGGACGACCTGGTCGCCGCCGAAGCGCACCGGCTGCGCGCCGTCGTGCTGTTCGGCGAGGACCGCGACGAGATCGCCGACGCGCTGCGCCGCCACGCCCCGCACGTCAGGTGCGCCGTGGTCGACGCGACGGACCGCGACGCCATGACGACGGTCGTGCACGCCGCGCGGGAACTGGCCGAGCCGGGCGACGTGGTGCTCCTCGCGCCCGCCGCCGCGTCCATGGACATGTTCACCGACTACGCCCACCGCGGCCACGCCTTCACCGAGGCCGTGTTGGATCTGGTCGAGCACGAGAGGGCCCGCGCCTGACCTCCGTGTGGGAACCACGTGAACTTTCGATCCCGAGTCGGGCAGAAATCTGGTCACCTCTACGATTTGGCGCATGATCGCCGTGGCGAGCCCGCGACACGCTGCGAATGTTCGTTCGTCGATGCTTTTCGCGGGAGACCATGAACCCATGACTGCGGTGGTGGGGGAATGACGGTGGTGGACCGGCCGACGAGCGCGGCCAAGGCCGCCAAGCCGCGGCGACGACGGGTGACCGGGGTCAAGGGGTCGCTGACGGCGTGGCTCAGCAGGCCGCTGGCCGACTTCCACCTGCTGCTGGCGATCTTCGGCCTGCTGACGGCCATCGGGCTCGTGATGGTGCTGTCGGCGTCGGTGCCCGGTGAGGTCGCCGAAGGCCAGTCGGCGTACTCGGTGTTCCAGAAGCAGCTCACCTACGTGGCCGTCGGCGCGGTGCTGTTCTGGGTGGCGCTGAGGGTCCCGCTGCGCCAGGTCCGGCACCTCAGCACGATGGCGATGCTGGTGTGCGTGCTGCTGCTGGTGCTCGTGCTGACGCCGCTGGGCACGGACATCAACGACACCCGCTCCTGGTTCGTCGTCGGGCCGGTGTCGTTCCAGCCCGTCGAGGCG
>DATMCA010001407.1:0-14535 GCA_035559015.1 Umezawaea sp.
CCGCTCGACCACGCCGACCTCGCGGGCCGCGCGTGGGTCACCAGCCCGCCCGGATCCGTGTGCCACCAGTGGTTCCGCCGCCTGGTCGCGGACGTGCCCGAGGACCCGGACGTGCGCCACCTGGTCGACGACTTCGCCACCCAGCTGTCACTGGTCGCCTCGGGTGACGTGATCGCCCTGATCCCCCGGCTCGCCCGACCGCCGCTGGGCGGGGAGTTGGTGTCCAGGACCCTGCGGCGGCAACCGAAGCGCGAGGTGGGCGCGGCGTGGCGGCGCAGCGCCGACGCCAGTCCGGCCATCCGGGCGGTGCTCGCCGAGCTGGGTCGCACGACGGTCCCCTGAACGTGGTGCCCGACAGCGTGAAGTCCTTGTGATCTGGATCGCAATGCTCAACCGGTGGCCACCGATCGCACGAATATCCCGTCATGGAGCCCCAAGTCGACGTGTTCCCGGCGTCGGCCGACGTGCGCGCCGTCGCAGTCGTGCTGCACGGCGGACGGTCACGCGGTCACGGCCGGGTGAACCGCTACCAGCTCGCCGTCCTCCGGATGGTGCCTTTCGGTCGCGCCCTGCACGCCGCGGGCCGTCGCCACGGCCTTGAGGTGCGGATGCTCCGCTACCGGGTCCGCGGCTGGAACGCCCCCGACCTGGACCCGGTCCGCGACGCCCGCTGGGTGCTCGCCGAGGTCGAGCGCGAGCACCCCGGCGTCCCGGTGGTGCTCGTCGGCCACTCCATGGGAGGACGCACCGCCCTGCGCGTCGCCGACCACCCGACCGTGGTGGCCGTGTGCGCGCTGGCGCCGTGGATCGAGCCGGGCGAGCCGTACGCGCAGCTCGCGGGCCGTTCCCTGCTGATCGCCCACGGCGACCGCGAGCGGATGACCGACCCCGCGCAGTCCTACCGGTACGCCGTCCAGGCGCGGTCGGTCGCGAGCCGGGTGGCCAGGTTCTCCGTGCTGGGCGACGGTCACGCGATGCTCAAGCGCGCGGGCGACTGGACCCGCCTCGTCGTGGACTTCGTCCTGGGGGAACTCGGGTTCGAACCGCAGGCACCCGACATTGCGAACGCAATGCGAGAGCGCACGCCGGACGGCTTGGACGTCCCGCTCAAGACAGCACACTGACGAGAGGACACACCCGTGGCACAGCATTCCGGACGTCGACGGGTCGCCGTGATCGGCAGCGGCGTGTCCGGTCTGACCGCGGCCCACCTTCTCCAGCGGCAGCACGACGTGCTGCTGTTCGAGTCGGACGACCGGCTCGGCGGCCACGCGCACACCCACGAGCTGACCACGCCCGACGGCGGCACCGCCATGGTGGACAGCGGGTTCATCGTCCACAACGAGCGCACCTACCCGAACCTGCTGCGGTTGTTCCGCGAACTCGGTGTGTCCACCCAGGACTCCGAGATGTCGATGAGCGTGCGCTGCGACGGCTGCGGCCTGGAGTACGCCGGGGCCCGCAAGCTGCCCGGCCTGTTCGCCCAGCCGCGCAACCTGGCCAAGCCCGCGTACCTGCGGATGCTCGCCGAGGTCGTCCGCTTCCACCGGCACGCCCGCAGGCTCATCGACTCCCCGGACGCCGAGGACGTCACGCTCGGCGCGTTCCTCGCCATCGGCGGCTACTCGCGCTACTTCGTCGACCACTTCGTGGTGCCGGTCGTGTCGGCGGTCTGGTCCTCCGGCCCCGGCCTGAGCACGCGGTACCCGGCGCGCTACCTGTTCGAGTTCCTGGCCAACCACGGGATGCTCGCCATCGGCGGCACGCCGCAGTGGCGCACCGTCGTCGGCGGCTCGCGCAGCTACGTCGAGCGCGCGGCCAAGGGCCTGACCGCCGTCCACGTGTCCACACCGGTCCGCTCGCTGGTGCGCACGGCCGACGGCGTCGAGCTGCGCGACGACGCGGACCAGAGGCACGAGGTCGACAAGGTCGTCGTGGCCACGCACCCCGACCAGGCGCTGCGGCTGCTGGCCGACGCGACCCCCGAGGAGGAGACCGTGCTGGGCGCGTTCGCCTACTCCCGCAACGAGACCTGGCTGCACAACGACCCGTCGGTGCTGCCGCGGACCGATGGCGCGAAGGCGTCCTGGAACCTGCTCAAGTCCTCCTGCCGCCAGGAGGACGGGCCGGTCGTCGTCAGCTACCACATGAACCGGCTGATGCGGCTGGTCGAACCGCTCGACTACGTCGTCACGCTCAACGCGACCGACCGGATCGACGAGCGCCGGGTGCTGGCCAAGATGGTCTACGAGCACCCGCTGTACACGCCGGAATCCGTTGCCGCGCAACGCCGTCTGCCCTCGCTCAACACCGACGTCACCGCGTTCGCGGGCGCCTACCACGGCTGGGGCTTCCACGAGGACGGCTGCGCGTCGGGCGTCCGGGCCGCCGAGAGCCTCGGGGTGCGCTGGTGACGGCCCTCTACGAGGCCGAGGTCAGCCACACCCGGCGCGAGCGGATCGACCGCGCGTTCAGCCACAAGGTGTACCTGTGGCTGGTCGACCTCGACCGGCTGCCGCGGCTCCCGTGGTGGCTCCGGCCGTTCGCCCGGTTCGAGGCCCGCGACCACTTCGGCCCGCACGACCCGGTCGTCGGGCGGACCGCGACGATCCGCGAGAACCTTGACCGGTGGCTGGCCGAACGCGGTGTCGACCTCGCGGGAGGTCGGGTCCTCATGCTCGCGAACGCCCGCCTGCTCGGCCACGTGTTCAACCCGCTGTCGGTGTACTGGTGCCACCGCCCCGACGGCACGCTGGCGTGCGTGGTCGCGGAGGTGCACAACACCTACGGCGAGCGCCACCCGTACCTGCTGGAGACCGACGGCGCGGGCCGCGCCCAGGTCGACAAGGCGTTCTACGTGTCGCCGTTCCTGGACATGGGCGGCCGCTACCTCATGCGGCTGCCCGAGCCCGACGAGAAGTTGTCGGTGACGATCGCGCTGCGGCAGAACGGGAAGACGCCGTTCACCGCGGGCCTGCACGGCGTGCGCAGGACGGTCTCCCCGGCCAACCTCGCCGGCCTGCTCGTCCGCCGACCGCTGATGACCCTCCGCGTGTCCACCCTCATCCGAGTCCACGGCATCACGCTGTGGCTGCGCCGCCTGCCTATCACCCCCAGGAGTAACCGATGAGCACCATCGACGTCTCGGTGCCCCGCCCGAACCAGGGTGTGTGGCCAGGCCTGACCACCCCGCCGAACTCGCCGTTCAAGGCCCGGATCGCCGAGGCGCTGTTCCGCCGCGCCGTCGCGTCCCTGCCGGTGCGCGTCGTGATGCCCGACGGCGTCCGCTTCGGCGCGGGCGGCCCGGACGCGCCGGTCATGCGCGTCCACCGGCCCTCGGCGTTCTTCCACCGCCTCGGCGCCGACGCCAAGATCGGCTTCGGCGAGGCGTACATGGTGGGCGACTGGAGCACGACGGCGCTCGCCGACCTGCTCAGCGCGTTCGCCGCGAAGCTCACCACGCTGATCCCGCCGAAGCTCCAGCTCATGCGCCGCTGGGTCGAGCTGCGCCACCCGGACTCCGAGGCGAACTCCGTCGAGGGCGCGCGGGAGAACATCCACCGCCACTACGACCTGTCCAACGACCTGTTCGCGACGTTCCTGGACGAGACCATGAGCTACTCGTCCGCCCTGTTCGACCAGGGCGGCGACCGCGACCTGGTCCCCGGCCAGCTCCGCAAGATCGACGGCGTGCTCGACTACGCCGGGGTCCGCGAGGGCAGCCGGGTGCTGGAGATCGGCACCGGCTGGGGCGCGCTGGCCGTGCGGGCCGCGCAGCGCGGCGCGACCGTGACGTCGCTGACCATCTCCGCGGAGCAGCGCAAGCTCGCCCAGCAGCGGGTCGCCGAGGCCGGGCTGTCCGACCGCGTCGACATCCACCTGCGCGACTACCGCGAGGAGCGCGGCCGGTACGACGCCGTGGTCAGCGTGGAGATGATCGAGGCCGTCGGCGCCGAGTACTGGCCGACGTACTTCGGCGTGCTCGACCGCGTCCTGGTGCCCGGCGGGCGGGTCGGCCTCCAGGCCATCACGATGCCGCACGACCGGATGCTGGCCAGCGCGCAGAGCTACACGTGGATCCACAAGTACGTGTTCCCCGGTGGCCTGATCCCGTCCGTGCAGGCGATCGACAAGACGGTTCGCGAGCACACCGGCCTGCGCCAGGAAGCGTCGCGCGCCTTCGGCCTGGACTACGCCGAGACGCTGCGGCAGTGGCGCGAGACGTTCCTGACCAGGTGGAACGACATCAACGGCTTCGGGTTCGACGAGACGTTCAAGCGGATGTGGGAGTTCTACCTGGCCTACTCCGAGGCCGGTTTCCGGGTCGGCTACCTCGACGTACGGCAGTTCGCGTACGTGAAAGCGTGACGCGTTAGGCCGTTCGGTCGACGTGTACGCCCGTCCGGGTGCCCGTAAGGCCTTTCGGCCCATCTTCGTGGTCAGCTTGAAAAGAGCGGTATCAGCGGCACCACTTGGGACTCCTCTCCTCTGTGAGCCGGGCAATGCCGGGACGCTTTCAGCGAGGAGGTCGCCGGATGGTCCATCCATCGTCTGTGCGCGCCGATGTGGGGTTCGGCATCGGTACGGACGGCGACGAAGCCCCGGTCGGTCGGCCCCACGTCCGGTTGATCACGGGGTCCGCCGCCCCCGTCGTGAGCACCCAATGGCTCGTCGAGGCCGAACTGGTCGACATCGTCGACCAGGCCCTCGCCGGCAACCGCCGAGCCGTCGAACAGCTGCTGGCCCGCATCCAGCCGCTCGTGCTGCGCTACTGCCGCGCCCGCGTCGGCAGCCGTGAGCGCACCCTGGTCTCCGCCGAGGACATCGCCCAGGAGGTCTGCCTGGCCGTCGTCTCGGCGCTGTCCAAGTACCGCTACGAGCCCGGCTCGTTCCTCGCGTTCGTCTACGGCATCGCCGCCCACAAGGTCGCCGACGCCCGCCGCCGCGCCGTCCGCAGCCGCTCCGAGGTCGTCCCGGAACTCCCGGACTGCCCGACCCTGGAAGCGGGCCCCGAGCAGCGCGCCATGAACGGCGAGACCCTGGAGACCGTCGTGCAGCTCCTGCAACGCCTCCCGGACCGCCAACGCGAGATCCTCGTCCTCCGGGTGGCGGTCGGGCTCACCGCCGAGGAGACCGCCAACGCGGTCGGCTCCACCCCCGGCGCGGTCCGGGTCGCCCAGCACCGGGCCCTGGCGAGATTGCGCGAGATGTTGGCGTCGATAGACGGATAATCCACCTCAGGCCGGCATCGTATGCGGGATGACGACCGCCGAACCGCCGGCTTTCGACGTGCTCCTGTCGGGCACGGTGTTCCTCGACATCATCTTCACCGGCCTGCCCCGCCCACCCGCCGCGGGCACCGAGGTCTGGGCCGAAGGCCTGGGCTCGTGCCCCGGCGGCATCGCCAACCTCGCGGTCGCGCTGAGCCGCCTCCAGCTGCGCACAGCGCTGGCGGCCGCCTTCGGCGAGGACGTCTACGGCGACTTCTGCTGGGAAACCCTCTCGGAGCAGGAGGGCGTGGACTTGTCCTACTGCCGCCGCTTCTACGGCTGGCACTCCCCGGTCACCGTCTCGATGGCCATGGAGAACGACCGCAGCATGGTCACCCACGGCCACCGCCCCCCGATCTCAGCGGACCAGCTCCTGGCCACCCCACCCGCGACCAGGGCGGCCTTCGTCCACATCCAGCCAGAAGAAGAACAATGGGTCTCCCGCGCCAAGGCACAAGGAGCACTCCTCTTCGCCGACATCGGCTGGGACCGCACCGAGGTCTGGGCCCCGTCACTCCTGAAACGCCTCAACGGCTACGACTTCTTCCTCCCGAACGACAAGGAGGCAACCCACTACACCCGCAAGGACACGGCGGAAGAGGCCGCCGTGGCACTGGCCGAATACGTCCCGGTAGTGGTGGTCACCAGAGGCGGCGGAGGCGCATTCGCCTACGACTCCGCCACAGGCGAAAAAGCAGATGTACAAGGCCTCAACGTCGCCCCCTTGGACTCCACCGGCGCAGGAGACGTCTTCGGCGCAGGCTTCGTACTAGGCACCCTCGCAGGCTGGCCCCTGGAACACCGAGTCAGATTCGCCAACCTCTGCGCAGCCCTCTCAGTACAACACTTCGGCGGCTCCCTATCAGCCCCAGGCTGGGGCGACATCGCAGCCTGGTGGCGCACAGTGGGCAAACGCGACGAAGGCGAGCTGAAATCATACGGCTTCCTCGACGACCTGCTACCAGGCCACGCCAACGCAGAGGTACGACGAGCCAGCGCCACCATCAGACTACACGGCCCACATTAAAAAACGCCTCAAAATGCCGAGTGACCAACAACCCGGCAGCCGAACCGGGCCCTAAAACCGTGGCCGATTTTACTTGGGGGATTTGCCCCTTAAAATTGTAGATCGGGCAGGGCTTTCGGGCACTGCCTTTTCGCCCGATAAAGGGGCAAATCCAGGGGCCCCAAGTCAAATCGGCCACACCACAACGCCACCCGCACACAAGCTCCGCACCACAACGGCACCTACCACAAGCTCCGCACCCCAACGACACGCACCACAAGCTCCGCACCCCCAACATCACCCGCAGACAAACTCCAGCCCTCAACGCCGCCCGCACACAAGCTCCAAAGCTCTAAACACCAACACCCACCCGTCCGTCCCAACAGGACACACCGCCCAAACACCCCCCGAGCCCCCTCACAATCCAGGATTGAACCCCCACCCATCCGGGTACTAGCAGCAAGACCCACACACACGTCCATGCCGCCCTCACAGGCGCCTCAACCCACCAGGAGTACGTTCACCTCATCGTCGGTGTGATCGCGCAGAATTTGCCGTTCGTCAAGCAACCTGCACGCGGTCCCGTGCGACTTATAAGGACAAGGGGATCTCCGCCGGTTCGGAAGGGGTTGCGGGTTTCGTGTTGGCGCGTGCGACGGGGCTGGTCAAGTTGGTGGGGTTGTGCCTTGCGGCGGGCGTGTTGCTCGCGGCGGTCATGTTCCCCGTCGTCGGCGGTTTGGGACTCGCGTCCAACCGTGCGGCGGACACGGTGGACCAGACCTCGGGTGAGTTGGCCAAGGGGGAGTTGCCCCTGGTCACCACGGTTCAGGACATGAACGGCGCACCCATCGCGTACCTGTACGACCAGTACCGGATCCCGGTGAAGTACGAGCAGATCGCGGACACGATGAAGGCCGCGATCATCGCCATCGAGGACAAGCGGTTCTTCATCCACAAGGGTGTGGACTGGCAGGGCATCGCGCGTGCGGCCGCCAAGGCGGGTGCCGAGGGCGAGGTGTCGCAGGGCGCGTCGACGCTGACCCAGCAGTACGTGAAGAACTACCTGGCGTTCGTGCTCGGCGGCGGGTCGAACGAGGCGTACGAGAAGGCCACCGAGGCGACCGCGGGGCGGAAGCTCCGCGAGGCGCGCGTGGCTCTCCAGCTCGAACAGGTGATGTCCAAGAACGAGATCCTCACCGCGTACCTGAACATCGTGCCGTTCGGCAACGGCACGTACGGCGTGGGCGCGGCGGCCAAGGCTTACTTCGACACGACCCCGGACAAGCTGACCGTGCCGCAGGCCGCGATGCTCGCGGGCCTGGTCAACCAGCCCAGCGTGCTCAACCCCGGCAACGGCGTGGAGGCGGCGATCAAGCGCCGCAACACGGTGATCGACCGGATGCGCGACAACGAGGCGTTCGGCCCGGACAAGGCGGTCGCCGAGGCGAAGGCGACGGAGTACAAG
The DNA here is from genome assembly GCA_035559015.1 of Umezawaea sp. Lineage (GTDB taxonomy): Bacteria > Actinomycetota > Actinomycetes > Mycobacteriales > Pseudonocardiaceae > Umezawaea. The sequence continues at coordinate 7,742 of DATMCA010001407.1, forward strand.
GCGGCCGAGGCGGGCGTGGTGGCGGACCTCAAGCTGCTGCCGAACGGCTGCGTCGGCGCGGGTGACGGTCCGGTCTACGGCTTCTTCTGCCAGTACCTGATGGACTACCTGCAGAAGTACGGCATGAAGAAGGACGACCTGCTCCGCGGCGGGTACACGATCAAGACCACGATGGACCCGGTCGCCACGGTCGCCGCCAAGCAGGCGGCCGAGGGCCAGGTGGCCAAGGACACCGAGGGCGTCGCGAACGCCATGGCGGTCGTCGAGCCGGGTGCGGACAAGCACCGCGTGCGCGCGCTGGCCGCGAACCGCGACTTCGGCAACGACGCGGCGGCCGGGCAGAGCGCCTACTCGCTGCCCGCCGAGGTGACCCGCTTCGGCGCGGGCTCGATCTACAAGGTGTTCACGGCCGCGGCGGCGCTGGACAAGGGCGCCACCGGCATCGACAAGGAAATCGACGTGCCGAACATCTACCCGTCCAAGGTCTACAAGGACGGCAACAAGGCGTACACGGTGCGGAACTACTCCAACGGCACCGACACCAAGATGACGTTGACCAAGGCGTTGGCGACCTCGCCCAACACCGGTTTCATCATCCTGGAGGAGAAGGCCGGCCTCGACAACGTCGTGGACATGGCCTACAAGCTCGGCCTGCGCGAGTCGATGCAGGGGGTCAACAGGTCGGGCGACTCGCTCAAGGCGGACGGCTCGAACGGCCCGTCCCAGGGCGACCAGTTCAAGCAGGACAACGCGGGCTCGTTCACCCTCGGGGTGGGGCCGACCAGCGTGCTGGAGCTGTCCAACGTCGCCGCGACCATCGTCAGCCACGGCACCTGGTGCCCGCCGACGCCGGTCGAGTCGATCGTCGACCGCGACGGCAAGCCCGTGCCGCTCAACGAGCCCGCCTGCGACCAGGCCGTCGCGCCCGAGTTGGCGGACTCGCTGGCCCAGGGCATGAGCCACGACGCGCTGCCCGGTGGTACCGCCTCGGGTGCCGCGGCGGGCTTCGGCAGGCCGATGATCGGCAAGACCGGGACGACCGAGGACTACTGGTCGGTCGCGTTCATGGGCGCGACGCCGCAGTACGCGGGCGCGGTCATGACGTTCACCGACGGCGTGGCCCCGCAGGTCATCTGCGACGCCCGCGCGCCGCGGCTGTGCGGCAACAACGGCCGGACCGGCCTGACCGGTGGTGAGGTCGCCGCTCCGACCTGGTTCAACGCGATGAAGGTGATCCACGAGGGCAAGCCGGTCGTGCCACTGCCCCCGGCCGCGCCGAAGTACAAGTAGTCACCTGACGTAGCCGTTCACCGACCGCCCCGCTGGCCATGTGCTAGCGGGGCGGTGCTCGTTCGGGTGACTTGCACGATCAAGGTGATGACCAGCGGTGATTCTTCTGCCCGGCTATTGGTCTAGGGATCGGTCAACGGTCAAGTCGTGCGCCGGGTAACGGCGAAATTCGAGACTTGACGGTCTATTGTCACGCTGTGTAGCAAACAGTGGTTTATCTCACCTGAAACCGCACGTTGGGACGGAGGACTTGCCCTCCTTCGTCACTTCGGGTTACGTTCCCTGCCGCTTGTCACGGTTCGATAACTAGCAGGACACGGCGTCGTCCCCGAAACGACCCCGACTGGATCCCCCGCCAGCCGTCCTGGTCGAACTCCCCGAGGCAGAAAGGCACACTCTTGGCCAGGCACAGCACTGCGCGCGGCCGAAACGTGTTCACGGCACCCCCGAAGGCCGAAGGCCGCCGTGGAGCGCATCGCGTGGAGATCACCAAGCCCACCGTCGGCGGCCGCGCCGCCGCGGCGGTCGTCGTGGCAGGCGCGCTCGCCACCACCGCGGGCGTCGTCAACGGCTGGGGCGCGGTAGAGCAGCCCAACGCCGAACTGGCCGCCAAGCTGGCCGCGAACACCTTCGCCCCCGAGCCCGCGCAGACGCCGGGCGCGCAGACCGTGCACGTCATCCAGCCCGGCCTCGAAGCCGCGAAGCTCATGCGCGCCCAGCAGATGAACGCCGGCCAGCACGTCGACGAGGCCATCAAGTTCGCCCAGACCGGCTACACCGCCCGCCAGACCGAGATCAAGCGCCAGGCGGACGAGCAGGCTGTCGCCCAAGCTGCCGAAGAGGCCAGGATCGCCGCGGAGGAAGCCGCGAAGCGCCCCAAGGTCGTCAAGCCCGCGGAAGGCAGCTTCACCTCCGGCTACGGCGGCCGCTGGGGCACCACGCACTACGGCATCGACATCGCCAACGCCATCGGCACCCCCATCGTCTCCGCGATGGACGGCGTCGTCATCGAAGCCGGCCCCGCCAGCGGCTTCGGCCTCTGGGTACGCGTGCAGCACACCGACGGCACCATCACCGTCTACGGCCACGTCAACGAGATCATCGCCAACCAGGGCACCCAGGTGAAGGCCGGCGACCTCATCGCCACCATCGGCAACCGCGGCCAGTCCACCGGACCTCACCTGCATTTCGAGGTTTGGCTGAACGGTGGTCAAAAGGTCGACCCGCAGGCTTGGCTGGCTGAGCGCGGCATCGCGCTGTAGGGACATCGCTGTAGGGACATCTCGGAATCGCATTGTCGGCCGGCTTCCTCGCGCCAGAAAGGTTGCGCGAGGAAGCCGGCCGTTTGCGAAAGGGGAATGGGGCTCGCGGTTGAAAGGCGCCCGGCAGTCGGTCTGACCCGGCTTCCGGTCTGGCCTCGGCCGCCGGACTGGCCTGGCTTCCGGTCTGACCTGGCTAGCGGTCTGACCTGGCCGAATGCGCAGTGGGCCCCATTCGCTCCCGCCTTCTAGGGTTCCACAACAAGCCCGGCCACCTACGACACTCAAGTTCCCCACTCAAGCGTGGCCGATTTTACTTGGGGTTTTTGGCGCTAAAATTAGTCGGGCGGCAAGCTTTACACCTGCCGTTTTGGCCCGACTAGCGCCAAAAAGAGGGGCCCCAAGTCAAATCGGCCACACCGGGCTGGGAGTCGACCAGGCTGGAACTCGTGAACTCACGGGCATGTTCGAGGTGGTTCCCCCGCCACCCCGCTCGCGCGATTGTCTCAATCTTTGATCTTGGTTTGTCAAGGCTGGAAAGACGCCTTGACAAACCAAGATCAAAGAGGAGGGCGCTTCGGATCGGGGCGGCGGGGGAGGTCTGTGCCGGGTCCGGTTGCGTGCGTCCGCTTGCGCGTCGTAGCAAGGCGGTAGGGGTGGCTGGATCAGATGCGTGGGCCGGCTTGCGTGCTGTAGTCAGGCGATAGAGGTGCTGGACCAGTTGCCTGGGCCCGGCTTGCATGCAGCGGCAAGCCGCCGGCTTCTCCCCAACGCGCCACCCGAGAACATACCGACCAGTCGGTACCCAGGGTAGGCTGTGCCCCAGTCAGTACCTTCCAAGGAGGCGCTCGTGGGTCGTTGGGGAATCACGTTGCCGTTGACCGGTGTTCCGGTGCTCCAGCACCGTGCCTTGGTCTCCGAGCTGTCCGATCTCGGCTACACCGACGTCTGGTCGGCCGAAACCACCGGCACCGACGCCTTCACGCCTCTCGCCCTGGCCGCGCAGTGGTCCGACTCCATCCGACTCGGCACGGCCATCACCCCCGTCTACACCCGCGGCCCAGCTCTCCTCGCCATGAGCGCCGCCACGGCCGCCGAGGTGTCCGGCAACCGGTTCGTCCTGGGCATCGGCTCGTCCTCCCCGGCGATCGTCAGCCGCTGGAACGCCGCCGACTTCACCGAGCCGTTCAAGCGCACCCGCGACACCCTCCGCTTCCTCAAAGCCGCCCTGGCAGGCGAGAAGGTCGACGAGCAGTACGACACCTTCACGGTCCGGGGCTTCCGGTTGGAGCGGAAGCCGGAGCGGAAGGTGCCGATCATGCTGGCCGCGCTCCGTCCCAACATGCTCCGACTGGCCGCCAAGGAGGCCGACGGGGCGATCACCAACTGGCTCGGTGCGGGTGACGTGGCGAAGGTGCGGTCCGAGCTGGGTGACGCCGAGTTGGCCGCGCGGATCTTCGTGTGCCCGACGGAGGACGCCGACTCCGCGCGAGCGCTCGGGCGGATGCTGATCAGCACCTACCTCACCGTCCCCGCGTACGCGGCCTTCCACGACTGGCTCGGTCGCGGTGAGGCGCTGGCGCCGATGCACGAGGCCTGGGCGGCGGGTGATCGCAAGGCCGCGAACAAGCTGGTGCCGGACGCCGTCGTGGACGAGCTGGTCGTGCACGGCAGCGTGGAGCAGTGCCGGGCGAAGGTGGCCGAGTACGCGGCGAACGGGGTGGACACGCCGATCATCGCGCTGCTGCCGACGGGCGCGGACCAGTTCGACCTCGTGCGCGCGCTCGCACCGGGGGCCTGACCTCGTGGTGCGCCGGGGAGGGGTCGGCGAGCTGAGCCGGACGGAGAACCGGATCATGGCCGCCGCCGTGCGGCTGTTCGCCGCCAAGGGCTTCGACGCGACGACCGTGCAGGAGGTCGTGGAGGCCGCCGAGGTCACCAAGGGCGCGCTCTACCACTACTTCGGGTCGAAGGACGACCTGCTCTACGAGATCTACCGGTCGCTGATCGGCAGGCAGATGGCGGAGCTGGACCGGATCGTGGCGCTGGACCTCGACCCGGCCACCACCATCCGCGAGATCGTCGTGAGCCTGGTCGAGACGACCGCGTCGAGCGTGGACGAGGCGGCCGTGTTCATGCGCGAGATGCACCGGCTGGACGCCGACCTGATGGCGTCGTTCCGCGCGGAGCGCAGGCGGTACCACGAGACGTTCCGCGCGGTCGTCGAGCAGGCGCAGGCGAGCGGTCGGTTCAGCACCGTCGTGCCCGCCGAGACCGCCGTGCTGATCGCGCTCGGCGTCATCAACCAGCTGCCCACCTGGTACCGGCCGGACGGGCCGAAGTCGCCCGCGCAGCTCGGCGGCGAGATCGCGGACTTCGTGCTCGCCGCCCTCCGCACCTCCGGGTAGCCGCCGTTGAGCCCTCCGGGTGAACCCCCGTAGCCGGGACCGCCGAATGTCGAACCCTCCCGCCCCGCTGCCGATAACGTCCTCGGGAACCGCATGACCGGGACCGGGGGAATCCGGCGTCCGGTCCGCAGTCCGGCGGGCCGGCAGGCGTGAAGGGTGTGGGGGACGTGTCGGAACCGGCGGGACAATGGAGTCCGCGCAAGAAGATCGGCTACATCGCCTTCGTGGTCGGGATGGTCGTGGTGATCACCTCGGCGTCCGCGTACATGGTGACGGCGGTGGACCGGCGGTGGACCCCCGGCTCGATCGCGCTCACGGTCGTCAGCGGGATCATGGTGGTGGTCTCCGGCATCTGCATCAACGTCCTGCCGAAGGCGATCACCACGATCTGGCGCAACCCGGAGCGGCTGCCGCGGCTGGGCGACCTGCGGTGGCTGGTCAGGGTGCTGAAGAGGCCGCCGCGCGTGGTGCTGATCGTCGTCACGGTGGCCGCCATCGTCGGCGGCGGGATCGCCGCGATGCCCCCGCCCTCCGGTCTGGAACCGGGGGAGATCGTCGTGATGACCGCGTTCGGGGAGGGCCAGGCCGACCCGAGGAACGTGCTGTTCCGCCAGTGGAGCCAGTCCCACCCGGACAACCCCGTGAAGATCATCGCCGTGCCGGGGGAACCGGACGAGCAGAACGAGCGGATGGTGAACGACGCCAAGTCCGGCGGCGGGCACGAGGCCGACGTCTACGTCCTGGACCTCGTCTGGATGGCGCAGTTCGTCGACAACGGGTACATCCGGGAACTGGACTGGGCGAGCCTGTCCGAGGCCGACCGCTTCGACTTCATCCCCAGCGTCCTCGAAACCTGCAAGCGGAACGAGAAGCTGTGGGCCCTGCCGTTCAACACCGACGCCGGGTTGATCTACTACCGCGACGACGTCCCCGGAACCGCCGAGCCCAGGTCGTGGGACGACTACTTCGGGCAGACCGCCAAGGCGACGGCCGCCGCGGCGAAGGCCGGGCCATATGGGATCAAGGCGGCGAACGCGGCGCAGCTGGCCGACGAGGAGGTCCTCACCGTCACCGCGATGGAGGCCATCTGGGCGGCGGGCGGCGAGCTGGTGACCGAGAGCGGCGACCTGGTGCTGAACAAGGACGGGACCGAGGCCTACCTGAGCCCGGAGGACCTGAAGGGCATCGAGAACCTCGCGATCGCCTCGAAGGACCCGGACGTCGTGCTCACCGAGAACAACACCGCCGTGAAGTCGACCGAGAGCGGGGCGATCGCCTCGTTCCTCGCGGGATCGACGCTGTACATGCGGAACTGGCCGGTGACGTCGGACAGCCTGCGCACCGGCATCGAGTACAAGGTGGCCGCCCCGCCCACCCCGAGCGTGCTGGGAGGGCAGAACCTCGCGATCTCGGCGGAGTCCGGGAAGCCCCGCGCGGCGCGGGAGCTGCTGGAGTTCCTCACCAGCCGGTCCAGCCAGCTCATCCTGTCCGACATGGGCTCGCTGGCGCCGACCCGGCAGTCGACCTACCGCGACAGCGGCAGGTCGGACGGCCAGGACCTGCGGACCGCGGTGGACCAGGCGCGGTCGAGGGGGATCACGCGCTACTACCCGCACTTCAGCCAGGTGTTCCGGACGGGGATCGCCCGCGCGCTCAACAACGGCGGCAAGGTGGAACCGAGCTTCGCCCGCGACCTGCACGAGGCCTGGAACGGCCGCTGATCACTCCCAGGTCAGGCAGAACGTGTGCCCGGCGGGGTCGGTGAACACCTGGAAGTCGTCGCCGCGCGCGTCCAGGCGGCGTCCGCCCAGCTCGGTTATCCGCCGGGTGGCCTCGT
>DATMCA010001408.1:0-7604 GCA_035559015.1 Umezawaea sp.
TGACCGTCGTCGACGTCAACACCGGCAAGTTCGTCGGCTCCGGCGGCAACCTCGAGCAGACCGTCACGCGCAACAACCTGGAGTCGGCGGAGGAGATCGTCCGCCAGCTCCGGCTGCGCGACATCGGCGGCATCATCGTCATCGACTTCATCGACATGGTCCTGGAGTCGAACCGCGACCTGGTGCTGCGCCGCCTCACCGAGTGCCTCGGCCGCGACCGCACCCGCCACCAGGTCGCCGAGGTCACCTCGCTCGGCCTGGTGCAGATGACTCGCAAGCGGGTCGGCACCGGCCTGCTGGAGGCGTTCAGCACCACGTGCGAGCACTGCCGCGGTCGTGGCGTCGTGGTGTCGACCGACCCGGTGCACGCGCACGGCGGCGCCCCGGCGTCGGCTCCGGCCGCACCCCAGCAGCAGCCGCAACAGCAGCAGCCGAGCCGCAAGTCCCGTCAGCGCAACCGCGGTGGCGGCGAGTCGGCGGAGCAGGCCGAGACCACGCCGGTCGAGGTCGAGCCCGTGGTGGCCGAGGTCGTCGAGACGGCCCCCGCCGCACCGTCCATTCCGGACGTGCCGGTGGTGGAACCCGTTGTGGACACCAGCGAAGCGGCCGTTCTGCTCGACCAGGACGAGCAGGCGGCCCAGGACGGCGCCAAGCGCGACCGCCGAGACCGCAACCGGGAGCGCCGCCGTGCGCGCCGGGACGCGGGCGCCGCGAAGCAGGTGCAGGAGCCCGTAGGTGATGCTCCTGAGACTGTCGTGGCGGCTGTTGTCGAGGCTCCAGCGGCTGTCGAACCGGTTGCGCCGCAACCGGCTCTGAACGGCCACGTGCCGGAGCAGGCCGAGCAGGCCCCGCCCACCGTGGTGGCTCCTCGTCGGCGGACGTCGCGTCGTGCGGCGACCCGTCCCGCGGGCCCGCCCGTCGGCGTGACCGAGGGCTGATAGCGCTTTTCCGTCGAAGGGTCCGTACCGGATTCGGTGCGGACCCTTCGACTTCGTGTGGTGTCGGGCACATCCGACGGTGGGTCGAAGAGTCGCGAACACCCGCGCATTCACCATTTCCGGTGCCGCGGTTTCCGCCTCTGACCAGTGGGTTCAGGGCTCGTGGACCCCAGTTTGACCTCGCCGCACACGGCCACGTAACCTGGTACACGGCCCGCCGTCCGGTGGGCCCTGTCGTGTGTAGCCCGGCGACTCTGATTCACGTAATGGTGATTCACGAAAGCCTGGGCGCGCACGGCCCCGTCACCGTCGAGTAGCAGGAGACTTCCGTCCTGATGTACGCGATCGTCAAGACTGGCGGCAAGCAGTACAAGGTGGCTGTCGGCGACGTCGTCGAGGTCGAGAAGCTCGAGGGCGCCCCGGGCACTGAGTTCACTTTCCCGGCGCTACTCGTCGTGGACGGCACTGACGTCACCGCAGACGCTGAGGCCCTCGGGAAGATCTCGGTGACCGGCAAGGTCGTCGAGCAGACCAAGGGTCCCAAGATCCGCATCCACAAGTTCAAGAACAAGACCGGCTACCACAAGCGGCAGGGTCACCGTCAGAAGCTGACCCGCGTCGAGGTTACCGGCATCACCGGTAAGTGAGGACCTGACTAGCCATGGCACACAAAAAGGGTGCATCCAGCTCCCGTAACGGCCGCGACTCCAACGCTCAGTACCTGGGCGTCAAGCGGTTCGGTGGTCAGGTCGTCAAGGCCGGCGAAATCCTGATCCGCCAGCGCGGCACCAAGTTCCACCCCGGTGTGAACGTCGGCCGCGGCAAGGACGACACGCTGTTCGCCCTCGCCCCCGGCGCGGTCGAGTTCGGCACGAAGCGCGGTCGCAAGACCGTCAACATCGTGCCGGTCGAGGCCAAGGTCGCTGCGTAGTTCGACCTGATACCTCCGAGCGCCGTGTGTCCGCCAACGCGGACACACGGCGCTCGGCGTTTGTCCCCCCCTTTCGCATTGATCCTTTGGAAGTGAGTTCCCGTGTCCCGATTCGTCGACCGGGTGGTTATCCACGTCGCCGCTGGCGAGGGTGGCAACGGTTGCGCGTCGGTGCACCGGGAGAAGTTCAAGCCGCTGGGCGGACCTGACGGCGGCAACGGCGGCAAGGGTGGCGACGTCATCCTGGTCGTCGACTCGAACGTGCACACGCTGCTGGACTTCCACTTCCGCCCGAACGCCGCCGCCACGAACGGCAAGCAGGGCCAGGGCGCGAACCGCGACGGCGCGAACGGCGAGAACCTCGAACTGCGCGTGCCGGACGGCACCGTGGTCCTCACCGAGGACGGCAAGATCGTCGCCGACCTCGTGGGCGAGGGCACCCGGATGATCGCCGCGCGCGGCGGTCGTGGCGGGCTCGGCAACGCGCAGCTCGCGTCGAGGGCCCGCAAGGCGCCCGGTTTCGCCCTGCTGGGCGAGCCCGGCGAGGGTGGCGACTTCGTCCTCGAACTGAAGTCCGTCGCCGACGTCGGCCTGCTCGGGTTCCCGTCGGCGGGCAAGTCGTCGCTGATCTCGGTCCTCTCCGAGGCCAAGCCGAAGATCGCCGACTACCCGTTCACCACCCTGGTCCCGAACCTCGGTGTGATAACCGCGGGCGCGACCGTCTTCACCATGGCGGACGTGCCCGGCCTGATCCCCGGCGCCAGCGAGGGCAAGGGCCTCGGCCTGGACTTCCTGCGCCACATCGAGCGCTGCGCGGTCCTCGTGCACGTCGTCGACTGCGCGACCTTCGAGTCGGGTCGCGACCCGCTGTCGGACATCGACGCGCTCGAAGAGGAGCTCGCGAAGTACACGCCGTCCCTGGGCGGCGACCTGTCCGACCGGCCGCGCCTGGTCGTGCTGAACAAGATCGACGTGCCGGAGGCCCGTGAGCTGGCCGAGCTGGTGCGCGGCGACATCGAGGCCCGTGGTCTGCAGGTGCTGGAGATCTCGACCGCGACCCGCGAAGGCCTGCGCGAGCTGACGTTCGCGCTCGGCGCGGTCGTCGAGGAGTACCGCGCGACCAAGCCGAAGCAGGAGTCGACCCGGATCGTGCTGCGGCCGACCGCCGTGGACGACGAGGGCTTCACCGTTCACGACGACCCGGAGACCGAGGGCGGGTTCATCGTCAAGGGCGACCGCCCCGAGCGCTGGATCCGGCAGACGGACTTCTCCAACGACGAGGCCGTCGGCTACCTCGCGGACCGCCTCGCCCGCATGGGCGTGGAAGAGGTCCTGATCAAGCGCGGCGCGGCGCCCGGCGCCCAGGTCACCATCGGCGACCTGGTGTTCGACTGGGAGCCGACGACGCCCGCGGGTATCGCGATGACCATGACCGGCCGGGGCACCGACCTGCGGCTGGAGAGCAACGACCGGATCGGCGCGCACGAGCGCAAGGCGCTCAAGAGGGCTCGCCGCCTGCCCGGTGTGTACGACGAGGACGACTTCGAGGAGTGATGATCGGCAGCGTGGAGGTCTCGTTGGCCCGCAAGGCGGTGGCTTCGGCCACCAGGGTTGTCGTGAAGGTCGGTTCCTCCTCGTTGACGACGGCCGAGGGCGGGCTGGACCCGTCCCGGCTGGACGCCCTGGTGGACGCGTTGGCCGCTCGTCGGGCCGCCGGCAGCCAGATCGTGCTCGTCTCCTCCGGCGCCATCGCGGCGGGCCTGGCCCCGTTGGGCCTGTCCCGCCGTCCGAAGGACCTGGCGACCCAGCAGGCCGCCGCCAGCGTCGGCCAGCTCGCCCTGGCCCACGCGTACGGCAACTCCTTCGGCCGCTACTCGCTGACCGTCGGCCAAGTCCTGCTCACCGCCGACGACGTGGTCCGGCGCTCGCACTACCGCAATGCCCAGCGCACCCTCTCCCGCCTGCTGGCGCTCGGTGTCGTGCCCGTGGTGAACGAGAACGACACCGTCGCCACCGAGGAGATCCGCTTCGGCGACAACGACCGCCTGGCGGCACTCGTGGCCCACCTGATCGGCGCCGACGCCCTCTTCCTGCTCTCCGACGTGGACGCCTTGTACGACGGTGATCCGCGCCTGGCCGACGCCCGTCGCATCACCGAGGTGGGCGGCCCGGATGATGTCGACGGCGTCCGGGCGGGCACCGGCGGGGCACTGGGCACCGGCGGCATGGCCTCCAAGCTCGCCGCCGCCACCCTCGCCGCCTCCGCGGGCATCCCGGTCCTGCTGGCAGGCGCGGGCGACGCCGCCCGCGCCCTCGGCGACCCTGACGTGGGCACCGCCTTCGCCGCCACCGGCACCCGCCTCACCGCCCGCCGCTTCTGGCTCGGCTACGCCGCCGACGCCAACGGCACCCTGGTGCTCGACGATGGCGCCGTCGCCGCGGTCGTGGGCCGCAGGCGGTCCCTCCTGGCAGCGGGCATCACCGCCGTGCAGGGCACCTTCGAGGCGGGCGATGTGGTCGAACTGGCGAGCCTCACCGGCCAGGTGGTGGCCAGGGGAGTGGTCGCCTACGACGCCGCCGAACTCCCCGCCCTCATCGGCCGTTCCAGCCACGAACTCCCCGCCGAACACCGCCGCGAGGTCGTCCACGCCGACGACCTGGTCTCCCTGCGCCGCTCCTGACCAGGCTCCTCACTCACGACCCGCACCGCTCCGGCCTGGTGAGTTGTGGACCACCATGGAGTTCACCAACGGCTGCACGACCTCGCCACTTCACTGCCCGGCCGCTCCCGGACGCCGTTGGACGTCGAGTCCGCAACGGCTACCGAGGTCCGTGGCTGCCGCGCGGCCACCACCACTCCGGCTCGGCAGTTCGTAGGTGCCGTCGAACCTTCACCGGCTCGGGATTCCGCGTTTGCCGCGCAGCCGCCACCTCTGTGCGGTTCGGTCGCCCCAGGCACCGTTGACTCCCCGACGGCCGCGACAGCCGCACTTTCAGCGTCACTCCACGGCCCGTTTCGGTCCGGATGTCGCCAGCCCGATCGTCGCCGGCGTCGGGGTTGGCGCAGCCCTCCGCCGTGGCCGCGTCGACGCTCGCGGATCACCCGGCCAGCGCGGCGGTCATGGCCATCGTGTCCTGGTACTCGCGCCAGTGCGCGATCTTGCCGTCCCGCGCCCGCAGCACCCCGATGAACGCCGCGGAATCCTGCTTCCCGGTGATCGTCGACCGCCCCACCAGCACGTACTCCACGACGATCACGTCGGGGTCGGCGGTGTCGTGGATGACCACGTCCCGGCAGTCCTCGATCCGCACCGGCATCACCGCGCGGCCCGCCCTGGCGAACGCGACGAACGCGTCCCGCCCGTCGAACCGCTTGGGTCGGCCCGGCGCGGCGAACGGGACCTCCACCACGACGTCCTCGGCCCACAGGTCGTCCACGGCCGCCGGATCCTCGATCCAGGCTCGGCGCATCGACTCGTACACCTCTCGTGCGGTCATCGGAACCCTCCAGTAAGGTGAGCGAAGACTCAGGTTCGAGAAGATAATGAGTCATGACTCAGGTTGTCAACGAAGGGAACGCGATGCGCGCGGACGCCCAGCGCAACCGGGCACGCATCCTGGCCGCCGCCGACGAGGTCTTCGCCGCCAAGGGGGCCTCCGCGTCGACCGAGGAGGTCGCCGCCAGGGCGGGCGTGGCCATCGGCACGGTCTTCCGGCACTTCCCGACCAAGAACGACCTGCTGACCGCGTTGATGAAGGACCTCGTGGGCGAACTGGCGGAAGAGGTCCAATCCCTGGTCCGCCAAGGGGATCCGGCCACCTCGCTGTTCACGTTCTTCGCGCACCTGGTCGAGCGCGCGTCCTCCCGCAAGACCGTGGTCGACCTGCTCGGCGTCGACATCCACGTGGCGGACCAGCTCCAACTGCTCCGCGAGGCGGTCGGCATCCTGCTGGACCAGGCGCAGGCGGCCGGGGTCGTGCGGTCGAACGTGCTGCTGGACGAGGTGATGGCACTGCTGGCGGCCACCAGTCAGGGCGCGCTGCACTCCGGCTGGGACGCCGACCTGCGCGAGCGCACCCTGGCGATCATCTTCACCGGTTTGCGCTCAGCGCAACTCTGACCCCTTGGTCTCCGGCAGGGTGAGGATCACCAGGAACGCGATCGCCGCGCCCGTCGCCACGTAGTAGAAGTAGACGTCCGACAGGCCGCGGCCCGCCAGCCAGGCGATCACCAGCGGGGCGGTGCCGCCGAACAGCGCGACCGTGAGGTTGTACCAGGCGCCGATCCCCAGCCCGCGCAGTTCGGTCGGGAACAGCTCGCTCATCGCCGCCGGTGCGATCGACGTCATCATCGTGTACAGCCCGAGCCCCACGCAGAACACGACCAGCGGTCCGGTCAGCCCCGGCTTGAGCAACGACGACAGCGGCACCACCAGCACCGCCGTGGCCGCTGACCAGACCAGCAGCTGCGGCTTGCGCCCGAGCCGGTCCGACAGCGCGCCCATCGGGTACTGCAACGCGATGAACAGCACCGTCGCGATCGACAGCGCCAGGAACACGTCCACCGCGTCGACCCCGCGGTTCTTCACCGCGAACGGCGTCAGCGCCGAGAAGAAGGTGTAGTAGCAGAGCGTCGACAGCATGGTGAACCCGACGAGCCGCCCGACCGCTTTCGGGTGCTCCTTCAACGTCGTCAGCAGCGGCCGGTGGAGGCGCTCGGCCTTCACCTTGTTCTGCTCGAACTGCTCCGTCTCCTCCAGGGTGCGGCGCAGCCACAACCCCAGCAGTCCGAGCAGGCCGCCGACCAGGAACGGGATCCGCCACCCGAACGACCCGAGCTGCGCCTTGTCCATGGTCCGCGCGAGCGTGAACCCGATGAGCGACGCGACCAGCACGGCCGTGCCTGTGGAGATGTAGAAGAACGACGAGTACCGGCCCCGCCGTGCGGGCGGCGCGATCTCCGCCAGGTACGCCGACGCGTTGGACACCTCCCCGCCCAGCGACAGCCCCTGCGCGATCCGGGCGAGCAGCAGCAGGATCGGCGCCAGCCACCCGACCATCTCGTAGGTCGGCAGCACCGCGATCGCCGTCGACCCGCCCGCCATCAGCGCGATGGTCAGGATCATCGCGGGCTTCCGGCCGCGCAGGTCGGCGAACCGGCCCAGCAGGTACCCGCCGAGCGGTCGGAAGAAGAACGCCAGCGCATAGGTCGCCAACGTGTTCAGCAGCGCCAGTTCCGCGTTGCCGGACGGGAAGATCGCCGTCGCGAAGTAGATGCTGAACGTCGCGTAGATGGTCCAGTCGTACCACTCGATCGCGTTGCCGATGCTCGCGGCGATGAGCCTGCGAACCGGAAGCCGATGCCTCTGCCGCTCCACCTCCACCATCTTCGGACCTTCCCACATCAGGCCCCGGTTGTGTTCTCCCCGCTTCGGGACCAGCGGGGACGATAACGAAGGGGTGAGCCGATTTTGTAGGCCAAATGGTCTAGTGCATAGTGTGCTGATCGGTGGTGTCCATTCCGCCGACCATCCCCCGACATGGCTGGAGTCCACGCATGCGCACCACCTCCGAGACGGTCCGACTCCTGGTCAGAGCAGCCGGGGCGTTCGCGGTGGCGGCGTCCGCGGCCGTGGTGCTCGCCGGTGGCGCCTCGGCGGTCGCCAAGGGCGGCGAAACGTACGGGGACAACAACGCGTCCAACTGCGAGGAAGCGGACCGGTCCGGCGACACGA
>DATMCA010001409.1:0-6121 GCA_035559015.1 Umezawaea sp.
CGTCGACGGCGACGACGGCCTCGGAGTCCTCGATGAAGTCGCCGAGCTGGCTGTCGCCCTCGTCGCCGATGGTCTGGTCGAGGCTGATCGGCTCCCGGGCGTACTGCTGGATCTCCAGCACCTTGTCCGGGGTGATGTCCATCTCCTTGGCCAGCTCCTCCGGGGTGGGCTCACGGCCCAGGTCCTGGAGCAGCTCGCGCTGGATGCGGCCGAGCTTGTTGATGACCTCGACCATGTGCACCGGGATGCGGATGGTGCGGGCCTGGTCGGCCATCGCGCGGGTGATCGCCTGCCGGATCCACCACGTGGCGTACGTCGAGAACTTGTAGCCCTTGGTGTAGTCGAACTTCTCGACCGCGCGGATCAGACCGAGGTTGCCCTCCTGGATCAGGTCCAGGAACGCCATGCCGCGGCCGGTGTAGCGCTTGGCCAGCGAGACCACGAGGCGGAGGTTGGCCTCCAGCAGGTGGTTCTTGGCGCGCTCGCCGTCCCGGACGATCCACCGCAGGTCCCGGCGCATCTGGGGGGTGAGCTTCTCGTTCTCGTCCTCGGCCCGGCGCACCCGCTCCGCCGCGTAGAGGCCGGCCTCGATCCGCTTGGCGAGTTCGACCTCCTCTTCGGCGTTGAGGAGCGCGACCTTGCCGATCTGCTTCAGGTAGGCGCGGACCGAGTCGGCGGAGGCGGTGAGCTCGGCGTCCTTGCGGGCTTGCCGCAGGGCCTCCGACTCCTCCTCGTCCCAGACGAAGTCACCTTCGCCGGGCTTCTTCTCGTCCTCTGCCTCTTCGGGTTCGTCGACGACGGGCTCGTCCACGATGACCACGTCCTCGCCCAGGTCCTCGTCACCGGGAGCGGCTTCGAGGTCGTCCGGCTCGTCGCCGTCCTTCTTCGTCTTGGCGGGTCCGGCCTTGGCGGCGGTCTTGCGAGGCGCCTTGGCCGCCGTCTTGCCAGCCGCCGCAGTCTTCGCCGCGGCGGGCTTGCGAGCCGGAGCCTTGCGGGCCGAGGCGGCCTTGGGGGTCTCCTCAGACTCACCGGCTGCGGCCGAGGTCGTCTTCGCGGCGCTCGTGGTGCTGGAGCGTCGGGTTGCGGTTTCTGCGGCTGCCACGTACGCCCTTTCGCGACTGTCGATCACGGCGATCCGAAGGGCGCGAAACCTCGGACGCCAGAGTTCGGGGGAGAGCCCGCCGAAGCCATCCGGCGGGGCACCGTTCCATTGTAACGACGAGAATCGCGTGCTGTTGCGCCCCGCTCGCTTTAGAGGGGGTTGAACAGGTGTTCCCGCAGCTAGATCGAGTAAGGGATTTTCCGGATCAGTGCCTGATCCCCTGCGCGGCGGCCGCTGCGGCGCCCACGATGCCCGCGTCGTTCTTCAACGCCGCCGCGACGACTTCGGTGCGCACTTCGAGGAGAGGCAACCACTTGTCGGCCTTCTTGCTGACCCCTCCGCCCGCGATCACCAGATCGGGCCAGATGAGGTTCTCCAGGACGTTGACGTAGCGCGAGACGCGGGGCGCCCACTCCGCCCACGACAGACCCTTGTCCTCCTTGACCGACGCGGCCGCCTTCGACTCGGCGTCGTGCCCGTCGACCTCCAGGTGGCCGAACTCGGTGTTGGGGACGAGCCGGCCGTCGAGGAACAGCGCGCTGCCGATGCCCGTGCCGAACGTCAGCAGCACGACCAGCCCGTCGCGGTCCACGCCGGCGCCGTACTTCATCTCGGCCATGCCCGCCGCGTCCGCGTCGTTCAGCACCACGACGTCGTCGACCGGCTTGCCGAGCCGCTTCGCGAACAGCGCGCGGGCGTCCGTGTCCACCCAGTGCTTGGACACGTTCGCGGCGGTCAGCGCCACACCGTGCTTGACCACGCACGGGAGCGTGACGCCCACCGGCCCGGTCCACTCGAACTTCGCGACGATCTCGGCCACCACGTCGGCCACCGCTTCGGGCGTCGACGGCTGGGGCGTGGCGATCCTCAACCGCTCCCCGTCCAGTGCTCCTGCTTCCAGGTCGACCAGGCCGCCCTTGATGCCGGAGCCGCCGATGTCCACACCGAACCCGCGGGTAATGCCCATCCCCGGTGGCCTTCCTACTCGATTCAGTAACCGTGGCCGCAGACACTAGCCTGAGCACCCCAGATAGTCCCGCGAGAGTGACGTAGGTGGAACAGTTGAGTTTCGATCCTCGCCCGCTGGTGGACGTCGCGGTCACCGTCGCGCAAGAGGCCGCGGACCTCGTGCGGCGCACCAGGCACGCCGCCGTCACCGCTCAGGTGGACACGAAGAGCACCGACACGGACGTGGTCACGGAGGCCGACAGGGCCTCTGAGCAGCTGGTTCGCGACCGTCTCGCGGTCCTGCGCCCCGGTGAGCCGGTCATCGGCGAGGAGGAGGGCGGCAGCGCCGCCGTCGAGGGGCTGACCTGGGTGGTCGACCCGATCGACGGAACCGTGAACTACCTGTACGGACTACCGCACTACGCCGTGTCGATCGCCGCGCAGCTCGACGGGGTGTCGGTGGCGGGGGTCGTCGTGGAACCGGTCAGCGGCCGGGTCTGGACGGCGGCCCGCGGCCACGGGTCCTACTTGGACGGTGCCCGGCTCGGGGTCTCCGCCGCGACCCGCCTCGACCTGTCGCTGGTCGGCTACGGCTTCGCGTACCGGCCGGAACGCCGTCAGCGCCAGGCGACGACCTGGGCGGCCCTGTCGACGAGGGTGCGGGACATCCGCCGGGCGGGCGCCGCGTCTCTGGACCTGTGTGCAGTTGCCGCGGGGTGGCTGGACGCCTACGCGGAGCACGCGCTCGGCCGCTGGGACTGGGCGGCCGGAGCGTTGATCGCCAGTGAGGCGGGGGCCGTCGTCCACCTGCCCGGTGAGGACCCGGAACTGGGGGAGGACGCCACGTTCGCCGCCACCCCTGCCATCGCGACCGAGCTGCGCGCGGCTCTGGTGGAGTGCGGGTTCGGCCTGGTGTGAGCCGGCCCGCCGCATCGCGGACCGGACCGGTCACCCGCCGCGGTCTCGCGGAAGATCGACTGCGGGGTTCCGAAGGACAGCGGTCCGGGTGATCACCTGGCAAAGCGAAAGCCCTTCACCACCGAGCGTTCCGGTGATGAAGGGCTTTCGCGCGTTCGGGGTGCGGCGGGTCGCCTAGCAGTGCACGTCCCGTGCCGCGGCCACGTTCGAGGCCACCACCGTGGGCGCTCCGGCCTCGGCCACCTGGCCGCCGGCCTGGTCGGGCTGCTGATCCGCCCAGTCGGCCAGCTGGTCCAACACCTTGCGGGCGTCGTGGTTCGGCTTGACCTCGTCGAACTTCTTGCCGATGGCGATGTCCACGGTCGCGTCCTGCCGCTCGTCCCTGACCAGCTCCAGGCACGGCTCGATCAGGCTCAGCGTGCGCGCCGCACCGGCTCCCGGAGCCCCGAACCGGATCTGCCCCCGGCAGGTCATGTCCTGCGCCGGGTAGACGGGGTCGTTGTCCGGTTCAGCGGCCTGCTTCAGGCCCAGCTCCGTCAGGGTCGTCGCGACGAACCGGGCCTGGTTCCGCTGGGTGCTCGCGTTGAACACCCGGAACTGGATGTCGGTCGCGGGTGTCGGGTCGGTCCGGTCCAGTGCGTCGTGCGCCAGCACGTTGCCCAACTTCGGAGCCTCGACCGGGGGCGCGGCGGGGTCGACAGGAGGTGTCGACGACGACGGTGCCGGAAGGCTCCCCGGCGAGTTGCACCGGATGGCCAGGTCGACGTCGTTCGCCGTGTTCAGGACCTTCGCCCAGACGAACACCGCTCCGACGGCCAGGATCACGAAGAGGACGAGCGCCGGTAGCGGTCGTCGCCGCTTGTACCGCGACAACCCGCTGTTCCCCGTTGTGCTCGCGGGTCCCACGTCCGCCGACCTCCCCTGGCGTTGTGCCCATGTGCTCGCCGTGTTCCAGCCTATGTCGTCCGGGACCATCCCGCGTCCCCGACCGGCTGTAGCCGCCCGTTGTCACCCGGTAGCGGAGGGTTCACCACTGCCGGAGCGCCGCGCGCGGCCGCGACGGATGGGCCGGAGCCCACGTACAGCCTATCGGGCCAGCTTACGTGGGTCCTGTCACCCTTCTGCTCATTTAGGGGGAACCCGATGCGATACCCCGGGATCGGTGAGCTACCCTCTGCGCGCTCCGGGACCGTTGAGTCACCAGAAGCGTCGACTAGCAGGGGGTTGGCGCTCGACGGCCGGGGCGAGACCCCCGTCACTGGACGACGGGGCACAAAAAGGGGCGCTGGGACGTTAACCAGCGACACGAACACAGTCTCCGTAGACCGCAGGGGTGAAAACAAGATGGCGACCGACTACGACGCGCCGCGTCGCAGCGAGGCCGATGAGCTCGCTGAAGACTCTCTAGAGGAGCTGAAGGCGCGGCGCAACGAAACGCAGTCCGGCGTAGTCGATGTCGACGAGGACGCGACTGCCGAGAACTTCGAGCTGCCAGGTGCCGACCTTTCCGGTGAGGAACTCACCTTCAAGGTCCTGCCTAAGCAGGCCGACGAGTTCACGTGTTCCAAGTGCTTCCTGGTGCACCACCGCAGCAGGCTCGCCGAGGAGCACAACGGGCAGTACATCTGCCGCGACTGCGCCTGACCGAGTACCAGCGTCATCCGAGCAGCACCACAAGAACGACACTGGGCGCTCACCCGAAGGGGTGGCGCCCAGTCGCGTTTCACTTCTTCAACAGCTCCGCCAGCCGGTCGGCCCGCCGGGCGCTGAACAGCCAGTAGGGCGTCGGGTCCTCGGGGTCCTCCAGGGCCACCTTCACCATCGGCCCGATCCAGCCGCGGTGCGCGACGAACGCCGCCGGGTCCAGGTTCGGGCCCATCGCCTTCCTCTTGGTCTTGGCGGTGAACACCTCGACCTCGCCGAGCAGTTCGAGCGGCACGTGGGCGTCACCCACCCGCAGCTCACCACCGCTGACCTCGACCTTCAGCGAACCGAGCCGCACGATCAGCAGCACGGCGGCGGTCACCGGTAGCAGCCAGCCCCACCAGGGGACGTAGAGCCGCTCTTTGAAGGCACTTGGGGCGGTCACAGCACTCTCGCTCACGTGTGCAGGGTAATCTCGCCCGCCGTGCCCAGCGTCGAGGTCTTGCTGTCCCGGCTCGATCCAGGAGTTCCACCGCCGTCGTATGCCCGTCCGGGTGACGCCGGCGCCGACCTGGTCACCACTCAGGACGTGGTGATCCAGCCCGGGGAACGAGCGGTGGTCGGCACCGGCATCGCGATCGCACTGCCCGAGGGGTATGCGGGGTTCGTTCACCCGCGGTCCGGTCTCGCGGCGAGGGTGGGGCTCAGCGTGGTCAACACCCCCGGAACGATCGACGCGGGCTACCGCGGCGAGATCAAGATCTGCCTCGTGAACCACGACCTCCGCGAGCCGATCAGGCTCCGGCGGGGCGATCGGATCGCTCAACTCGTGGTGCAACGGGTCGAGCACGCGGTGTTCCGCGAGGTCGATGAACTACCGGGCTCCGAGCGGGGCGCGGGTGGGTACGGCTCCACCGGCGGGCACGGCGTGCTCGCGGCGGCGGCGAAGGCCGACGCCATGCAGAGGACAGAGGGGTAGACGCAGATGTTCGGACGGCGCCGCAAGCGGGGCAGGCACGCGACGAACCGGGAGACCGCGCAGCAGGACGCGGAGTTCGACGGCGATGATCTCGACTACGCCGACGACGGGCCCTACGACGAGCCCGAAGCCCCCAAGGACAACGTCAACAGGCTGGACCTCGGGTCGGTCAGGCTCCCGGTGCCCGACGGCGTGCAGCTCCAGGTCGAGATGGACCCGGCGGGCGCGGTGCGCGCGGTGCACCTGCTGACGCCCGCGGGGCAGCTCACGGTGAGCGCGTTCGCCGCGCCCCGCAGCGGCGGCCTCTGGAAGGAGGTCGGCGCGGAGCTGATCACGCAGCTCAAGGAGGACGGGGCTCGGATCAACCGCGAGAACGGCCAGTGGGGCGAGGAGATCACCGCCCGGAACAGCGGCGTGCACCTGCGGTTCGTCGGCGTCGACGGGCCCCGGTGGCTGCTGCGCGGCGTCGCGGCGGGGCCGGAGGAGCAGGCGCCGGTGATCGCGGAGGCGTTGTACGAGCTGCTGCGCGG
>DATMCA010001410.1:0-5204 GCA_035559015.1 Umezawaea sp.
GACCACCGCCGTCCGGGCCGTCCGGCTCCGGCGGCCCGTCGGGCTCGGGCTCGTCGTCGGCGTGCTCGGCCGCCTGCCGCATGGCGTCGGCGAGCTGCTCCTCCTCCAGACCCGGCTCGTCGAACGGGTCGCGGCGCTTGCGGTGCGGCAGCGCGAGCCGCACGGCGGCCTCGACGTCGGCCTCCTCCACGACCTCGGCGCCCCGCCACGCGGCGTGCGCGGAGGCGGTGCGGGCGACGACCAGGTCGGCGCGCATGCCGTCGACCTCGAACGCGGCGCACACGCCCGCGATCCGGCGCAGCTCGGAGTCCGGCAGCACCACGGTCGGCAGCGCGGCGCGAGCCGTCACGATCCGTTCGGCCAGCTCGGCGTCCGCGGCCTCCCAGCGGGCGGCGAAACCCTCCGGGTCGGCCTCGTAGGCGAGCCTGCGGCGGATGACCTCGGTCCGCGTGGCCACGTCCCGCGACGCGCGCACGGCGACCGTGAGGCCGAAGCGGTCCAACAGCTGAGGCCGGAGTTCGCCCTCCTCCGGGTTCATCGTCCCGACCAGCAGGAACGATGCCGCGTGCGAGATCGAGACGCCCTCGCGCTCCACGTGCGCGCGGCCCATCGCGGCCGCGTCCAGCAGCAGGTCCACGAGGTGGTCGTGCAGCAGGTTGACCTCGTCGACGTAGAGGACACCGCGGTGCGCGGCGGCCAGCAGGCCCGGCTGGTAGGCGCGGACGCCCTCGGTCAGGGCCCGCTCCAGGTCCAGCGAGCCGACCAGGCGGTCCTCGGTGGCGCCGACGGGCAGTTCGACGAGCTTGGCGGGACGGCGGTCGGCGGCGTCGCCGGGGTGCGGTCCGTCGGGGCACTCGGTGTCGACCAGCGGGTCGCAGCCGAACCGGCAGCCCGGCACGACGGCCAGCTCGGGCAGCAGCGCGGCGAGCGCGCGCACGACCGTCGACTTGGCGGTGCCCTTCTCACCCCTGACCAGCACACCGCCGATACCGGGGTGCACGGCGTTCAACAGCAGGGCCAGTCGCAGGTCGTCGTGTCCGACGACAGCGGAAAAGGGGAAGCGCGAGGTCATGCGGGGAGGTCCTTCCTCGGGTGTCCACGCCCGTGTCCGGTGGTGGTGACTCGGGGGTCGAGTTCCTGACTCCCGGATCTCTCCTACCCGGTCACAGTGGCGGGACCGCGCCGGACTCGCACCGGCTTCCTCGCACACCCCTACAGCGTTCGCATCGTCGCATCCCGTGGAGCACCGACCAACCCCTCGGCGAGGCTGATCACACCCGCGCGCACCCGCTCCACCGACATCCCGCACTGCTCAACCAGGTAGTGGACGTGCTCGGCGCGCAAGTTCGCCAGCAGCGCCTCGCCGTGGAACTCCGCGTCGAGGTCGGGCGCCGCCTCCGCGATCAGCCGGACCAGGCCGTCCCGGATGGGCTCGAACCCACCGTCGCAGCCGCGCTTGCGGGTGACCTGCTCGAACGCCCGCACCAGCGGCAACGTCTCCACGACGTGCTCGAACAGGGTCCGCGCCAACGTGACCACGCGGTCGCCCGCGCTCGCCGACTCGTCGACGAGCACCTCGGCCGCGAAGGCCCGCCAGCTCTCGCCCGCCTGCATCGCGAGCGCCTCGACCAGGCCCTCGCGGTCGCCGAAGCGCCGGAACACCGTGCCCTTGCCGACACCCGCGGCGATCGCGACGTCGTCCATGCAGACCGCGTCGATCCCCTGGTCCCGGATCAGCCTCATCGCCGCGGCCAGGATCGCCTCCCGGTTGCGCGCCGCGTCCGCCCGTTCGACCATCCCCGCCCTCCTCGACTTGACAGAACCGGACTACCGGTCCGTATTGTCGCACAGACAGAAACGGACCGACGGTCCGCTACAGCGGGAGGCTTCCATGCGTGCGGTGCGCATCCACGAGTTCGGCCCACCCGAGGTGCTCCGGGTGGACGACGTCCCCGACCCGGTCGCCGGACCGGGTGAGGTGCTGGTCGAGGTGACCGCGATCGGCCTGAACTACGGCGAGACGCTCCAGCGGTCGCGGGCGTCGAGCGAGCTGTACGACTGGTACCCGGAACCGGCCCTGCCGACGATCCCCGGCGTCGAGGTGACCGGCGTGGTCCGATCGGTCGGCCAGGACGTGTCCACCGACCTGGTCGGCACGGAAGTGGTCGGCTTCGCGCTGCGCGGCGCCTACGCGGAACTCGCCGTGCTGCCCGCCGCGGGCGCCGTTCCCGTGCCCACCGGTCTGGACTCGCGGCACGCCCTCGCGCTGTTCCTCCAGGGCGTCACCGCGGCGGGGCTCATGGACGCCGCCCGGATCCAGCCGGGCGAGCGAGTGCTGATCGAGGCCGCCGCGGGCGGGGTCGGCAGCCTCCTGGTGCAGCTCGTGACCCGTGCGGGCGCGACCGCCGTGGCCTTGGCGAGCGGCGCGAAGCTGGCCGCGGCCAAGGAACTCGGCGCCGACGAGACGGTGGACTACACCGACGCCGACTGGCCCTCGCGGGTGGAACCGGTCGACGTGGCGCTGTCCTCGGTGGGCGGGCAGGTGACCCGGTCCTCGTTCGACCTGCTGCGCGACGGCGTCGGGCGGATGGTCGTCTACGGCACCGCGTCCGGCGCGTTCGCCGACATCACCGTGAAAGAGCTGGTGCGCAAGGGTGTCGGGCTGATCGGCCTGCGCAACCTGGCGGGCGACCCCGCGTACGCCGCCGGGCTGCTGGCCGACGTGTTCGCGCTCGGCGCGTCCGGCGAACTGCGACCCGTGCTCGGCGAGTCGTGGCCGCTGGCCGAGGCCGCCGCCGCCCACCGGGCGCTGGAGGCCAGGACCACGACCGGCAAGACGTTCCTGATCCCCTGAGCCGGGGATCTACCCGACGGGTGCGCCAGGGGTCACGGGGACGCTGAGCGGGGCGCGGAACGACAGCAGCCCCAGCATCGGCGGCGCCTCGGCCGAGGCGAGGCGGAGGTCGGGGAACCGGCGGGCGACCGTGCGCAGCACGACCTCGCCCTCCAGCCTCGCCAGGCCCGCACCCAGGCAGTAGTGCCTGCCGAAGCCGAACGCGAGGTGCTTGCGCGCGCCGGACCGGCCGGGGCAGAACGACTCCGGCTCGGCGAACACGTCCGGGTCCGACCCGGTGCCCGCCAGCATCAGCAGCAGCGGAGCGCCCGCGGGCAGGTCGACGCCGGACAGCGTCACCGGACGGCTGGTCACCCGCCGCCAGGTCGTGACGGGCGGTTCGCGGCGCAGCACCTCCTCGACGCACGCGGCGGCCAGGCCGGGCTCGCCGTCGGCCAGCCGCCGCCACACGTCGGGGTGCCGCAGCGTCCGGTCCAGCAGCGTGCTGAGCAGCTGCGTCGTCGTCTCCTGGCCCGCGATCAGCAGGAAGTAGCAGAGCCCGGCGGCCTCGCGGACCGGCGTGCCGTGCTCGACCAGCGCGCTGAACAGGTCGTCGCCGTCGGGCGACGCGGCCCGGATCCGCGCGGTCAGCCAGCGGTGGAACGCGCCCGCCTCGACGGCCAGTTCGTGCTGCCGCTCCACCGACGGGTTGCCCCAGAACAGCTCCAGCGACGCCGTGCTCCACGCCTTGAGCGCGGGCACGTCCACGTCGGTGATGCCCAGGACCTCCATCAGCACCACGCACGGCAGGTCGCGGGCCAGTTCCGCGTGCAGGTCGGCGGGCGCCGCCAGGCGTTCCCCGCACAGCTCGGCGATCCGGTCCTCGAACGCGGCGACCCGCGCGGGCGTGAGGAACCCGGCGACCAGCCGCCGCAGACCGGTGTGGGTGTCCGTGCCGTTGTTGGCCAGCGTCGGCGGCAGCGAGAACCCGGCCCGCGCCAACACGCGCAGCACCGGACGTGGGATCGGCGTCACGGCCGTCAACGCGTTGTCCGGGCGGAACGCCTCGGGGTCGGCGAGCACGGCCCGCACGTCCGCGTACTGGCTGACCAGCCACAACCCCGTCGCCGGATCGTGGTGCACCGGGCTCTCCGACCGCAGTCGACGCAGGTCCGGGTGCGGATCGGCGGTGAAGTCGGCCCCGAAGAGGTCGAGCTGGGTGGTCCGCACGCCAGGACCGTATCGGGCCGGTGGGAGACTGCCGCCGTGAGCGTGAGCACAGGTGAATCGGTGTTCGACTGGATCGACACCCGCGCGGAGGCCCGCGCCAAGGCCGGACTGACCCGCAGGCTGCGGCCGCGACCGGCGTCCTCGACGGACCTCGACCTCGCGGGGAACGACTACCTCGGGCTCGCGCGGGACAAGCGCGTGACCGGTGCCGCCGCCGCGGCGTCGATGCGCTGGGGTGCCGGTTCGACCGGGTCGCGACTGGTCACGGGCAGCACCGAGCTGCACATGGAGCTGGAGTACGAGCTCGCGAACTTCTGCGGCGCGCAGGCCGCGCTGGTGTTCTCCTCCGGCTACGCGGCGAACCTCGGCGCGCTCACCGCGCTGACCGGGCCGGGCACCGCGATCGTGGCCGACCAGTACATCCACGCCTCGCTGATCGACGGCTGCCGCCTGTCCAAGGCCGACGTCGTCGTCGCGGGCCACTGCGACGTCCCCCAGGTCACCCACGCCCTCGCCACCAGGGGCAAGCGCCGCGCGCTCGTCGTGACGGACTCGGTGTTCTCCGTCGACGGCGACCTCGCGCCGCTGAACCAGCTCGTCGCCGCGTGCCGCGAGCACGACTCGGCGCTCGTCGTGGACGACGCCCACGGCCTCGGCGTGCTCGGTGACGGCGGGCGGGGCGCGGTGCACGCGGCGGGCCTGGCGAAGTCGCCGGACGTCGTCACCACGATCACCCTGTCCAAGTCGCTCGGCGCGCAGGGCGGTGCGGTCCTCGGGCCGAGCCGGGTCATCCGGCACCTCGTCGAGACGGCCCGCAGCTTCATCTTCGACACCGGTCTCGCCCCCGGCAGCGCCGCGGCGGCGTTGACCGCGCTGAAGGTGCTGCGCGAGGAGCCGGACCGGCCCGCACGGGTCGTCGCCGTGGCCCAGGAGCTGGCCGAACGGCTGCGCGCCGCCGGTCTGCGCGCCAGCACTCCCGCCGCCGCGGTCGTGTCGGTCCAGGCGCCGTCCGCCGAGGCCGCGTTCAACTGGGCCGAGGCGTGCCGCACCAGTGGTGTCGTCGTCGGCTGCTTCCGCCCGCCGTCGGTCCCGGACGGCGTCTCCCGGCTCCGCCTCACCGCCCGCGCGGACCTGTCCGACG
>DATMCA010001411.1:0-3176 GCA_035559015.1 Umezawaea sp.
CCAGCGTGGTCACGGCATCGGCGAACCGCACCGCGTCCCGCACGTGCCGCACCCAGTACTCCGGGTCCGTGACATCGCCCAGCAGCGAGATCTTCGGCTCGGTGAACGTGAGCTTGGAGACCACCGCACGGAACTCGTCCAGCATCGGCTCCATCAACGGCGAGTGGAACGCGTGCGACACGGCCAGCCGCTTCGACTTCCGGTCCGCGAAGTGCGCCAACACCTCGTCCACGGCGTTCTCGGCACCGGCGACGACGACCGAGTTCGGCCCGTTGATCGCCGCGATGGACACCAGGTCGGTCAAGTGTGGCAGCACCTCGGCTTCCGTCGCCTGCAACGCGACCATCGACCCGCCGGCGGGAAGCGCCTGCATCAGCCGACCGCGTTCACCGACCAGCTTCGCCGCGTCCTCCAGCGACAGCACCCCGGCCACGTGAGCCGCGGCGATCTCGCCGATCGAGTGGCCCGCCAGGAAGTCCGGCCGCACACCCCACGACTCGACAAGTCGGTAAAGCGCCACCTCCAGCGCGAACAGGGCAGGCTGCGCGAACTCCGTGCGATCCAGGGAGTCGTCCCGGACCTCCACCAGCGCCGCGACGGCGTCGAACGCCTCCGCGAACACCGGGAACGCCTCGTACAGCTCACGGCCCATGCCGACCCGCTGCGAACCCTGACCGGTGAACAGGAACGCCAGTCGTCCACCGACGACGGACCCGGTCGTCAGACTTTCGAGGCCCTTGCGCAGGTCGTCGTGGTCGGTGGCGACCACCACGGCACGGTGGTCGAGCGCGGTTCGCGTGGTGACCGACGAGAAGCCCAGGTCGGCCAACTCGACCGACGGGTCCAGCGAGGCGAGCAACCGGTCGGCCTGCGAGCGAACGGCGGCGGCCGTCTTGCCCGACAACACCACCGGCACAGCGGCCGGCGGCGTGCGTTCCACCCTCGGCGCGGAGGTGAACGGCGCCTGCTCGATGATCGTGTGGGCGTTGGTGCCGCCGATGCCGAAGGCGGACACGGCGGCCCGGCGCGGGCGGCCGGTCTCGGGCCACGGGGTGGCCTCGGTCAGCAGTTCCACCGACCCGGCGGTCCAGTCGACGTGCGGCGAGGGCTCGTCGGCGTGCAGGGTCTTCGGGGCGATGCCGCGGCGGATGGCCTCGACCATCTTGATGACACCGCCGACACCGGCGGCGGCCTGCGTGTGGCCGACGTTGGACTTCAACGCGCCCATCAGCACGGGCCGGTCCCGGTCCTGGCCGTAGGTCGCCAGCACCGCCTGGGCCTCGATCGGGTCGCCCAGCCTGGTCCCGGTGCCGTGCGCCTCGACGACGTCGATGTCCGATGTGGACAGACCGGCGTTCGCGAGGGCCTGCTTGATGACCCGCTGCTGCGACGGCCCGTTCGGGGCGGTCAGCGTGCTGGACGCGCCGTCCTGGTTGACCGCCGAGCCCCGCACGACCGCGAGGACCTCGTGGCCGTTGCGCTGCGCGTCGGACAGCCGCTCCACGAGCAGTACGCCGACGCCTTCCGCCCAGCCGACGCCGTCGGCCGAGGCGGAGAACGCCTTGGAGCGGCCGTCGGCGGACAGGCCGCGCTGGCGGGAGAAGTCCACGAAGGTCTCGGGCGTCGCCATCACCGTGGCGCCACCGGCCAGGGCCAGCGAGCACTCGCCGGACCTCAGCGCCTGCACCGCGAGGTGCAGCGCCACCAGGGAGGACGAGCACGCGGTGTCGACCGTGACGGCCGGGCCTTCCAGTCCGAACGTGTAGGACACCCGGCCGGACAGGACGCTGCCGGACGTGCCGGTGCCGACGTACCCGCTGACCTCCTCCGGGATCTCGGTGAGACCGGTGGCGTAGTCGTGGTACATCAGGCCCGCGAACACGCCGGTCCGGCTGCCGCGCAGCGACGCCACGTCGATGCCCGCCCGTTCGACGGCCTCCCAGGAGGTTTCCAGCATCAACCGTTGCTGCGGGTCCATCGCGAGCGCTTCGCGCGGCGAGATGCCGAACAGCGCGGGGTCGAACTCCCCGGCCTCGTGCAGGAACCCGCCTTCACGGGTGTAGGTCTTGCCGACGGCGTCGGGGTCCGGGTCGTACAGGCCTTCGACGTCCCAGCCGCGATTGGTCGGGAACCAGGAGATGGCGTCGGTGCCGCTGTCGACCAGTCGCCACAGGTCTTCCGGGGACCGGACGCCACCGGGGAACCGGCAGGCCATACCGACGATCGCGATCGGCTCGTCGGTGCCGACCGAGGCGGCGGTGAACTCCTCCGCGACCTCGTCGTCGCCGACCAGCTCGGTCCGCAGGTGGGCGCCGAGCGCGGTGGCGGTCGGGTAGTCGAACACCAGCGTCGCGGGCAGCCGCAGACCGGTCGCGCCGCTGAGCGCGTTGCGCAGCTCCACGGCGGACAGCGAGTCCAGGCCGAGTTCCACGAGACCGCGGCCGGGACTGATCTCGTCGGCCGACCCGAAGCCGAGCACGGTCGCGACCTTCTCGCGCACCAGGTCGACCAGCAGTCGTTCCTGGTCGGTGGCGGGGAGTCCGGCCAGTCGGGCGACCCACGGCGAGGCGGCCGCACCGGACGCTCCGGCGGCGGTGCGCCGCCGCGGGACCCGGACCAGGCCGCGCAACGCGTGCTGCACCTCGCCGGTCGCCTTCAGCGCCGGGAGGTCGAGCTTCGCGGGTACCACCACCGGCGTGCCGGCGAGGAGGCCCTGGTCGAACAGCTCCATGCCCTCGGCGATGCCCAGCGCGGGCATCCCGGAGCGGGCGATGCGGGCCAGGTCGGCGTCGGACAGCGTCGAGCCCATGCCGGAGTGCTGGTCCCACAGGCCCCAGGCCAGCGACACGGCCGGGAGGCCGAGGGAGTGCCGGTGGGTGGCCAGTGCGTCCAGTGCGGTGTTGGCGGCGGCGTAGTTCGCCTGGCCCGGCGAGCCGAGGACACCGGAGATCGACGAGAACAGGGCGAACAACGCCAGGTCGCCGGTCAGCTCGTGCAGGTGCCAGGCGGCGTCGACCTTCGGCGCGAACACCGCGTCCAGGCGTTGCGGGGTCAGGGATTCCAGGATGCCGTCGTCCAGCACACCGGCGGTGTGCACGACGCCGGTCAGGTCCGGGATGCCGGCGAGCAGCGTTTCCACCGCCGCGCGGTCGGACACGTCGCAGGCGATGACGTCG
>DATMCA010001412.1:0-3742 GCA_035559015.1 Umezawaea sp.
GCGCCAGACAGGCCAGGCTCCGGCTGAACGCCTCGCCGGTGGCCGCGCTCAGCACGACGTCCACACCGGCCCCGCCGGTGGCCTTCCCGACCTGCTCGACGAAGTCCGGCGCGGTCACGTCCAGCACGTGGGTCAGGCCCATCGCGGTGAGCAGCGCGCGCTTCTCGGCGGTGCCCGCCAGGGCGATCACCTCCGCGCCCAGGTGCCGGGCCAGCCGCACCGCGGCCATGCCGGTGCCGCCCGCGGCCGAATGGACCAGGACGCGCTCTCCCGCGGTGAGCTTGGCCGCCCGCACCAGGGTGAACCAGGCGGTGAGGTTGGTGATGGGCATCGAGGCCGCCTCGTCGAAGCTGAGCCCCTCGGGCATGGCGACGACGCCGGTGGCGGGGACCAGCACGTGGGTGGCCAGCGTGCTGATGCCCGCCGCGACCGCGACCACCCGGTCGCCAGGGGCCAGGCCGTGCCGGTCGGCCCCGGCACCCACCCTGGTCACCACCCCGGCGCACTCGGCGCCGAAGACGTGCCCCTTCGCCGGGTCCACGGCCGGGACCTGGTCGAGGGCGGACATGACGTCCAGGAAGTTCAGCCCGGTCGAGCGCACCTCGATCTCGACCTCGCCGGGGCCCGGCAGAGCGCGGATCACCGCCTGGTAGCGCAGGTCGTCCAGCGTGCCGGGGGCGTCGTTGACCAGGACCGCGGTGTGGGTGTCGGGAAGGTCGCGCATCGAACCGACGGGCCGGGTGCGCGAGCGGGGCAGCGCCCGGACCCTGCGCACCAGCCGCTCGTCGCCGCACAGGGCGATCTCGCGTTCCCCGTCGGCACGCGCGAGTTCCCCGGCCAGCACCTCGGCCTCGCGTTCGCCCGCCACCGCCGTCAGGTCGATCATGGTGCACCGGGTCAGCGGCTGTTCGAGGGCGACGACCAGCCCCGCGCCCCACAGCGGGGACCCGTCGACGCCGGGGACCACGCCGCGCATCGCGTGCTGCCCCCTGGTCACGACGAACACCCGTGGCCGTTGGCCCACCGGCAGGCGGTCGACCGCGCGCACCGTCTCGACGAGACCCGACAGGGCGTGCGCGGCCCTGGTCGCCAGCGCCGCCCCGTCCTCCTCGTCGTCGGCTTCCACGGCGGACGGCAGGTGCACGATCCCGGAGACCTGGTCGCCCGACAGGGAAGCGGGGAGCCGGTCGACGGTCGGGGCCACGGCGACCTCGTCGCCCCGCTGCCGGAGGACGTCCGCCAGTTCGCCGCCGATGCCGTCGACGTCGCTGAGCAGCACCCAACGACTGCCCCGCGGTCGGTCGTCGTCGACAGGGGGAGTGGTCACGACCGGCAGGGCGGCCAGCAGGGCCGTCTGCGTCCCGGTCTCGGCGTGGAGGTGCAGGACCTGCTCGAAGCCCACGGCTCGGCAGACGCGCTCCCAGGTCTCCGCCGTCACCAGCGGTCCGTGCTCGCCGCGGTGGACGTCCTGGTGGAGCCACCAGCCGTCGGTGAGCCCGAAGGTCAGTTCCAGCCAGCGGCTGCCCGGCGCCGCCTCCAGCAGGGCCAGCACACCGCCGGGGGCCAGCACGGCGCGCAGGCGCGCGAGCACCGCACCGATGTCCGTGGTGGCGTGCACCGCGTTGGCCGCGACGACCAGGTCGATCGACCCCGGTGCGACGCCCTGCTCGGTGAGGTCGCGCTCCAGGTCCAGCGTCCGGGTGCGGAACCCCGGCAGGTGCCCGTGGCGCTCGGCGGCCGAGGGCAGGAACGCGGGCGAGATGTCGGTGAAGGTGTACTCGGTGCGGTCGGCGGGCAGCGCGGGGACGACGTGCAGCGTCAGACCGCCGGTGCCGCCGCCGACCTCCAGGACGCGGATGACGCGGTGGGGGTCGACGCCGCGCGCCAGCCTCCGCACGGCTTCGGCGATGAGCACGTTGTGGAAGCGGGTGGCGGGCGAGGTCTGGTAGATCGAGTCGACGCCGTCGGTAGCCCCTCCGGGGAACAGCACCGACAGCGGATCGGTCGCCCCGGTGACGATCGCGGCCAGCCGGCGGCCGACCCGGTCGACGAGCAGCAGCTCCTGCGCGCACGCCGGGTGGTCGGCCAGCGCCGCCTCCAGCAGCGCGTCGACGTCGGTGCTGGGCGAACGGCGCACCCGCGTCACCGTGCCGTCCTCGGTGTCCTGCTGGAGAACGCCGTCTTCCAGCAGGAAACCGAGGAACACCGCCATCGCCCCGCGGTGGCGGTCGGTCACCGTCGGCGGGACCGCCACCACCGCGCCGGGGGCCAGGTCGACTCCCAGTTCGCGCAGGCACCTGGCGACGTGCCGCCCGCACAGCTCCCGGACCACGGGGCCGTAGTCGCCCGCGTAGCGGTCGTGGTCGAGCCTGAGGGACTGGGCGGCGGCGAACTCGGCCAGCTCGGCGCGCACCGACTCCGGCCCTGTGGCGAACGCGCTGCCCGCGGGCTCGACACCGCGGTCCCGCTGCCACACCAGCTCGTAGCGGGGCAGGCTGTCGGCGGTGCCGGGAACGACGGTGCCGCGCAGCCCGCGGAACTCGGCGAGGACGCGGCCGTGCTCGTCGAGCAGCGACAGGTCGGCGCACAAGCCGGTCTCGTCCGCGGCGCGGACACGGGTGTGGCACCAGGCGGGAAGTCGCACGCCGTCGTGCAGCACCACCTCGTCCACGCCGGTCAGCAGGCAGCGCAGCGGGCTGAGCCCACCCGACCCGTCCGGCCTGGGGTGCACGATCGCGCTCTGGAAGCAGGCGTCGAGGACGGCGGGGTGCAGCAGGTAGTCGGAGGTCTTGCCGCGCAGCAGGTACGGCACCTGGATCCGGGCCAGCACCTCGTCGTCGCCGACGGCCAGCGACCGGATGCCCGTGAGGGCGGGGCCGTAGGCGTACCCGGCGCGGTCCAGGGTGGAGTAGACGTCGATCGCCTGGTGCACCGTGCCGCAGCGGTCACGGACCTCGGACAGGTCCACCGTGACCGGCTCGCGCAGGTGGCCCCGCTGGAAACGGCCCCGCGCCGAGCGCACCCACGCCCCGCCCCCGGCGGGCCGGGAGTGGCATTCGAAGCCACCGCCGTCGGCGTCCAACTCGATCCGGGAGATCCTCGGCTCGTCGTCGGACAGCAGGCAGGCGTGCTCGAACTCGACGTGGCCGAGTCCGCACAGCTCACCGGTCAGCTCGCGGGCGGCTGCCAGCGCCGCCTCCACGAACGCCGCGCCCGGCACGATCGTCGAGCCGAACACGTGGTGGTCGCGGACCCAGTCCAGCCGGTGGTCGTCCCACTTGGTCTGCCAGGTCGGCCGGTGCCCGTCCAACCGCACGAGCATCGGGTGGGCCTGGCGCGCGGTGCGGCGCTCGCGGGACACCGGGGTCTCGTTCCAGAAGGTCTCGTGCTCCCACACCGGGCCGGGCAGGTCGAGCGCCGGGACCGGGTCGGGGTGCCCTCGCCGCCAGTCGATCGACGTGCCGGTGGTGTAGAGCGTCCCGAACGACTCGCCGAGTGCGATCCAGTCGTCGACGTCGCGCTTGAGCGAACCGACCACCTGGCCGGGGACGCCGGCCTCGTCGAGCAGGTCCCCGACGAACCGGGTGAGCACCGGCTGCGGGCTCAGCTCGACGAAGGTGTCGTAGCCGTCGGCGATCATCGCCCGGACCGTCCGGGCGAACAGGACGGGTTGGCGGAAGTTGCGCCACCAGTAGTCGGCGTCGAGCTTGTCCCCCACGAGGAGGCCGCCGGTGACCGTGGA
>DATMCA010001413.1:0-4958 GCA_035559015.1 Umezawaea sp.
AACGGCCTGCGCCCGGCCCGGTACTGGGTCACCGAGGACGGGCTCGTGGTGCTCGGCAGCGAGGCCGGCGTGCTGGAGTTCGACCCCGCGACCATCGTCCGCAAGGGACGGTTGGAGCCGGGCCGCATGTTCCTCGTCGACACCGCGGCCGGTCGGATCATCGACGACGACGAGATCAAGGGCGAGCTGGCCGCCGCGCACCCGTACGCCGACTGGACCGCCGAGGGCCTCGTGGCGCTCGACGACCTGCCGGTGCGGGAGCGCGAGGTGCCGTCGCACGCGTCCCTCGTGGTGCGGCAGCAGGCCTTCGGGTACACCGAGGAGGAGCTGAACGTCCTGCTGCGGCCGATGGCGGCCTCCGGCGCGGAGCCGATCGGCTCGATGGGCAACGACGCCCCGTTCGCGCCGCTGTCGAACAAGCCGAGGCAGCTGTTCGACTACTTCACCCAGTTGTTCGCCCAGGTGACCAACCCTCCGCTGGACTCGATCCGCGAAGAGCTGATCACCTCGTTGCAGACCACGGTCGGCTCCGAGCCGAACCTGCTGATCTCCGACGCGGACTCGTGCAGGCGCATCACCCTGCCGTTCCCGGTGCTGGACAACGACGAGCTGGCCAAGATCACGCACGTCAACGACGACGGCGAGTTCCCGGAGTTCCAGGCCGTCACGGTCCGCGGCACGTACGACGTGCGCGGCGGCGGCGCGGCGCTGGTGGCCCGGCTGGACCAGATCCGCTCCGAGGTGTCGGAGGCCATCGAGGACGGCGCGCGGGTGATCGTGCTGTCCGACCGCGGCGTGACCGCGACGAAGGCCCCGATCCCGTCGCTGCTGCTGACCGGCGCGGTGCACCACCACCTGGTGCGCGAGAAGACCCGAACACAGGTGGGGCTGATCGTCGAGTCCGGCGACGCCCGCGAAGTGCACCACGTGGCCCTGCTGGTCGGGTACGGCGCCAAGGCCGTCAACCCGTACCTGGCGATGAGCACCGTGGAGGACCTGGCCCGGCGCGGCCTGCTCGGCGACACCGACCCGCACCACGCCGCCCGGAACCTGATCAAGGCGCTCGGCAAGGGCGTCCGCAAGACGATGTCGAAGATGGGCGTCTCCACGGTCGCGTCCTACACGGGCGCGCAGATCTTCGAGGCGATCGGCATCGGCTCGGCGGTCATCGACGACTGCTTCACCGGCACCACGTCCCGGCTCGGCGGCGTCGACTTCGACGTCCTGGCCGAGGAGGTGGCGAAGCGGCACCGCAAGGCGTTCCCGGCCGACGGGATGCACGCGAGCCACCGTGAACTGGAGGTCGGCGGGGACTACCAGTGGCGCCGCGAGGGCGAGGCGCACCTGTTCAACCCCACCACGATCTTCAAGCTCCAGCACTCCACCCGGTCCGGGCGCTACGACGTCTTCAAGGAGTACACGCGCGCGGTCGACGAGCAGGCCGAGCGGCTGCTGACGCTGCGCGGGCTGTTCGCGTTCAAGGAGGGCCTGCGGCCGCCGGTGCCGATCGAGGAGGTCGAACCGGTCTCCGAGATCGTCAAGCGGTTCGCCACCGGCGCCATCTCCTACGGCTCGATCTCCAAGGAGATGCACGAGGTCCTGGCCATCGCGATGAACCGGCTGGGCGCGAAGTCCAACACCGGTGAGGGCGGCGAGGACAACGACCGCTACACCCGTGACGCCAACGGCGACCTCCGCCGGTCGTCGATCAAGCAGGTGGCGTCCGGCCGGTTCGGCGTCACCAGCGAGTACCTGGTGAACGCGGACGACATCCAGATCAAGATGGCGCAGGGCGCGAAGCCCGGCGAGGGCGGGCAGCTGCCCGGCACCAAGGTGTACCCGTGGATCGCGAAGACCCGGCACTCCACGCCGGGCGTCGGGCTCATCTCCCCGCCGCCGCACCACGACATCTATTCGATCGAGGACCTCGCCCAGCTGATCCACGACCTGAAGAACGCCAACCCGGCCGCCCGCATCCACGTGAAGCTGGTGTCCGAGGTCGGTGTCGGCACGGTCGCGGCCGGCGTGTCCAAGGCGCACGCCGACGTGGTGCTGATCTCCGGGCACGACGGCGGCACCGGTGCCTCCCCCCTGTCCTCCCTCAAGCACGCGGGCGGGCCGTGGGAGCTGGGTCTCGCCGAGACGCAGCAGACGTTGCTGGCCAACAGGTTGCGCGACCGGATCGTGGTGCAGACCGACGGCCAGCTCAAGACCGGGCGGGACGTCGTCATCGCCGCGCTGCTCGGCGCGGAGGAGTTCGGCTTCGCGACCGCGCCGCTCGTCGTGTCGGGCTGCGTCATGATGCGCGTCTGCCACCTGGACACCTGTCCGGTCGGCGTCGCGACGCAGAACCCGGTGCTGCGCGCCAAGTTCACCGGCCAGGCCGAGCACGTGGTGAACTTCTTCGAGTTCATCGCGCAGGAGGTCCGGGAACTGCTGGCGCAGCTCGGTTTCCGCTCGCTGGTGGAGGCCGTCGGGCACGCCGAGGTGCTGGACAAGCGCAAGGCGATCGACCACTGGAAGGCCGCCGGTCTCGACCTGTCGCCGATCTTCCACGTGCCGGAGCTGCCGCCGCGCGCGTCGCGGCACCGGACCACGACGCAGGAGCACGGTCTGGAGAAGGCCCTCGACAACACGCTGATCCAGCTCGCCGAGGGCGCGCTGTCCTCCGGCGACCGGGTGCGGCTGGAACTGCCCGTGCGCAACGTGAACCGCACGGTCGGCACCATGCTCGGCTCGGAGGTGACCAAGCGCTGGGGCGGTGAGGGGCTGCCGGACGACACGATCGACATCACCTTCACCGGCACGGCGGGCCAGTCGTTCGGCGCGTTCCTGCCCAGGGGCATCACCCTGCGGCTGGTCGGCGACGGCAACGACTACGTCGGCAAGGGCCTGTCCGGCGGCCGGATCACCATCCGGCCGGTGGCGGACGCGCAGTTCGTCGCGGAGCAGAACATCATCGCGGGCAACGTGATCGGCTACGGCGCGACCGGCGGCGAGATCTTCCTCCGCGGTCGGGTCGGCGAACGCTTCTGCGTCCGCAACTCCGGCGCGCTGGCCGTCGTCGAGGGCGTGGGCGACCACGGCTGCGAGTACATGACCGGCGGGCGGGTCGTGGTGCTCGGACAGACCGGCCGCAACTTCGCGGCGGGCATGTCCGGCGGCATCGCCTACGTGCTGGACCTGCTGCCGCAGCGGGTCAACCCGGAGATGGTCGACCTCGACCGGCTCACCGACGACGAGCGCGCGTTCCTGCACGACGTCGTCGGGCGCCACTACGCGGAGACGGACTCCGCCGTGGCGCACGGTTTGCTGGCGGACTGGGACGTGGCCGCCGAGCGGTTCACGAAGGTCATGCCGAAGGACTTCAAGCGGGTGTTGGCGGCGCAGGCGCAGGCCGAGCGCGACGGCCGCGACGTCAACGAGGCGATCATGGAGGCCGCTCATGGCTGACCCGAGGGGTTTTCTCACCACCGAACGCGAGGTGCCGACCACCCGGCCGGTGTTCCTCCGCCTGAAGGACTGGCGCGAGGTCTACGACGAGTTCGAGGGCCAGCGCTTGGAGAAGCAGGCCGGGCGCTGCATGGACTGCGGCGTCCCGTTCTGCCACCAGGGTTGCCCGCTGGGCAACCTGATCCCCGAGTGGAACACGCTGGTGTGGCGGCAGGACTGGCAGGACGCCAGTGAACGCCTGCACGCCACGAACAACTTCCCGGAGTTCACCGGGACGCTCTGCCCCGCCCCCTGCGAGACCGCCTGCGTCCTCGGCATCAACGACGATCCGGTGACCATCAAGCGCGTCGAGATCTCGATCATCGATCGGGCGTGGGACGAGGGCTGGGTGACCCCGCAGGTGCCGGAGGCCCGCACCGGCAAGAAGGTCGCCGTGGTGGGCTCCGGGCCCGCGGGGCTGGCCGCCGCGCAGCAGTTGACCCGCGCGGGCCACGACGTCGTGGTGCTGGAGCGGGCGGACGCGATCGGCGGGCTGCTGCGGTACGGCATCCCCGAGTTCAAGATGGAGAAGTGGCGCCTCGACCGGCGGCTGGACCAGATGCGGGCCGAGGGCACCGAGTTCCGGGTGTCGGTGAACGTCGGTGTCGACGTCACCGTCGAGGAGCTGCGGGCGGAGTACGACGCCGTCGTGCTGGCGGGCGGCGCCACGGCGTGGCGCGACCTGCCGATCCCCGGCCGCGAGCTGTCCGGCGTGCACCAGGCGATGGAGTACCTGCCGCCCGCGAACAGGGTGGCGCGCGGCGACCTGGAGCGGTCGCCGATCCACGCCGGGGGCAAGCACGTCGTCGTCATCGGCGGTGGTGACACCGGCGCGGACTGCGTCGGCACCGCCCACCGGCAGGGCGCGGCGTCCGTGACCCAGCTGGAGATCATGCCGAGGCCGCCGGAGACGCGGGCCGCGAACAACCCGTGGCCGACGTACTCGATGATCTACCGGGTCTCCTCCGCGCACCAGGAGGGCGGCGAGCGCGTCTACGCCGTGTCCACGGTGGAGTTCCAGGGCGACGAGGACGGCGCCGTCCAGTCGCTGAAGCTGGTCGAGGTCGCGTTCGAGGCCGGGAGGTTCGTCCCGGTCGAGGGCACCGAGCGGGTCATCCCGGCCCAGCTCGTGACGCTCGCCATGGGCTTCCTCGGACCCGAGAGGGCAGGCCTGGTCGAGGAACTGGGCGTCGAGCTGGACCCGCGGGGCAACGTCGTCCGCGACCGCTCGTTCGCCACGACCGTCGACGGCGTGTTCGTCGCGGGTGACATGGGCCGCGGCCAGTCGCTGATCGTGTGGGCCATCGCGGAGGGCCGCTCGGCCGCCGCGGGGGTCGACGCGTACCTCACCGGCCGCGACCTGCTCCCCCGCCCCATCGAACCGACCGACCGCCCGATGGCCTGATCAGCGGCCACGCGAACGCCCCCGGAGACAGCGTCGTCTCCGGGGGTTTTCCCTGTCTCAA
>DATMCA010001414.1:0-6371 GCA_035559015.1 Umezawaea sp.
CCGACCAGCACCGGGAACACCCTGACCCAGTACTCGTCGATCAGGTCCGCCGCGGCCGCCTCGGCGGCGAGCGTCGCACCACCGATCGCGATCGCCCCCTCGCCCGCCTCCGCCCGCAGCCGCCCGATCTCCTCCGCCACGCCGCCGGAGGCCAACCGGGCGTTGCCCCGCACCTCCGACAGCGTGCGCGAGAACACCACCTTCGGCAGCGGGTTCCACAACGCCGCCCACTCCCGCTCGGCGTCGTCGAAGTCCGGGTTCTCCTCGGGGTTCTCCCAGTACAGCATCGTCTCGTAGAGCCGCCGCCCCAACAGGTGAACACCGACCTCCCGGATCTCGTCGATCGAGAACCGGAAAACCTCCTCATCGGGAACCGTCCACCCGATGCCACCATCCGGCCCGACGATGAAACCGTCCAGGGACATGGCCATCGAACAGGTCACGCTGCGCATCGAAATCCTCCTCGCGAGTGGGTACGACCAGTACGACCCCCCGACACCACGGAACTCATCGCCGCACGCGGGATCCCCCGATCCGAGCCGCGGGCACGTGGTTCACCGCTCGCGGACGAGCGAGGTGGTGGAGCATCCTTTCAACCGTGGACTCCTCGGTCTTCACACCGGTTCGTCCACCTCTGCCGAGGTGGACGGTGCCCGTGGTCGGCTGCGTCGTCCTCGCTGCCGCGGCACTGGTCCTGGTGGTGCTGTGGCGTTGGGTCGACGGTCTCGCCCTGGCCGATCCGGACAAGCGCGCGGCCGCGCAGCTCGACGTCGTCAAGACCGCGTCGGGCATCGCGATCGGTGGCGGCGGGCTGTTCGCGCTCTACCTCGCCGCTCGCCGCCAGCGCACCCAGGAGTTGGAGCTGGAGGTCCGGCGTGACGAACTGCGCAACCGGCGGGTGGAGTTGGCGCAGCGGGATCGGGCCCAGGCGCACGCGGAACAGGTCGCCGAGGTCAATCGGCTGCACGCGGAGCAGGTGGCGGCCGACGCGCGGCTCGACGCCGCCGAACGACGGCTGACCGACATCTACACGTCGGCGGCCGAGCAGTTCGGTTCGGACAAGGTCGCCGTTCAGCTCGCGGGCCTGTACGGCTTCGAACGCCTGGCCGACGACCACCCGCAGTTGCGCCAGACGGTGGTGAACGTCATCTGCTCGTTCCTGCGAATGCCTGCCCTGCCGTCGTCCGACGACGCGATGGTGACGAGCACGAACTCCCAGGTGCGCGCCGCGGCGCAACGCATCCTCCTCGAACACCTCCGCCCGCGGCCGGAGCGGATCGGCGAGGGCGCCGCCGGAGCGCGGTGGGAGGCGAGCCTGGACCTCTCGGGAGCCACGTTGGAGGACTTCAGCCTGGCGGGCTGCCGGATCGGCAACGGGGTGTTCAACGGGGCGCGTTTCCTCGGCGGGTGCGACTTCACGGGCTTGAGCACGGTCGGGGGCCTCGATCTGACCGGAACGACCTTCGGATGTCCTTTGCCGGCAAGGGGAACGCACATCGGTGGGGAAGCCGTGTTCGACCAGGCCGTGTTCGAGGCGAGCGTGGACTTCGACGGCTCCCACTTCGCGGGCGCCGTCGGCCTGAAGGGGACGACGCTGGCGGGCGACGCGTCGTTCGACCGTTGCCGCTTCGTCGACGGCCTGCGCTTGGCGTTGCTCCGGTGTTCCGGCGCGGTGGGCTTCACGGCCATGGCCTGCGGCCGGGCCTTCGAGGTCGAGTCGGCGACGTTCGAAGGCCCGGTCGCGTTTCGCGGCGCGGATTTCCTCGGCGACACGAGGATCTCGGCCACCGAGTTCCTGGACGAGGTCTGGTTCACCAACGCGGGGTTCGCCACCAGCACCCCTCTGTTCTCCGATGTCGCGTTCCGGGGCGATGCCTGGTTCCACGGCGTCGCCCTCGGCAACGGGATCCTCTTCGACCAGGTCTCCTTCGAAGGAGCCGCGGATCTCGGCGACTGCGACAACGCGGGGGCCACCGTCGTGCGCGCTACGCGTGTGCCGCTGTACCGCGATTGGCCCGCGAACTGGCGGGACGAAGCCGGGCACGACGAGGAGTGCCAGCGCTTCGTCGACCAAGCCGGACCCCGACAACTCGACTATCCCGACCTCCTGTGGAACTTCGCCCGCGAATAGCACCTCCGGTCGTACTCGGGTGCCCGACTCATCCGCCGACCCCAAATCGCCGAGCACCAACGACACGCGACAGGCGGTCCTAGGGTTCGCGGTCCAGTGACGTGAGGCCCAGGACCAGTACCTGGAGGGAGGAGTCGATGGTGGCGGTTCGTTCGTTCTCCGGCAGGTCGGGCTGGAGGTTGAGCAGGATGCCGGCCAGGCCGTGGACGGTTGCCCAGCAGGCCATCACGGCTGCCTGGATGCGTTCCGGCGCGAGGCAGCCCACCGCGATCAGGCGGTGCAGTGCGCCGAGGACGATCGTGTCGGGCTTGGGTCGGTCGTCGTGGTTGGGATCCGTGGGGTCCTCGACGAAACCGGGTGTCTTCGTGCCGGCGGGGTCGCCGCCCATGGCCGTGGCGAAGAGGCCGGGTTCGTCGAGTGCGAATCTGACGTAGGCGCGACCGACCTCGCGCAGGTGGGCCTTCGCGGCCTCGACGGGGTCGGCGGGTTCCTCGAACGCGTCGAGCCGGACGAGCATCACGGCGGCCATCTCGCGGAGCGCCCTCTGGGCCACGGCGCGCTTGAGCGTGGCCAGGGTCTTGAAGTGGCCGTACGCGGAGTTCGGCGCCACCCCGACGACCCTCGCGACCTCCCGCAGCACGACCGCGTTCGGCCCACCCGTGCGGGCCAACTCCATGCCCGCCTCGACGAGGGCCGCCCGCAGGTCGCCGTGGTGATAGGTGGCGCGCTTCGGTCGCTGTTCCATGGTCAGATCCTGGCACGAGCCCATCCGCGAGGGGTGCGGGCGCTTGACAACCGAGCCGAACGGCCGCCAAACTCACACTGTCCAGATCGATTCGACCGCCGTTGTCACGAATGCGCCGCCACCGAGGGTGGGCCATTCCCGTGTCGTTCCACGGCCTATTTCGGCTGCCTTTTCCGGCGTCGAACCATGCAGAAAGCAGGTTCACCAAGATGACCGCGCCGACTTCACCATCGTCCGCGGCCCGGAAACGGCCCCGCCAAGGTTCCCCCGTCAGCTGGACGGTGGTCACGCTGATCTCCCTGGCGATCTCCGGCTACTTCGTCGGCCAGTACGCGACGGGCAGCCTCGCGGTGCTCGGCGAACAGGGCGTCGGCCTCGCGCCGACCTACGCGAATCGACCGTTCCCCGTCCGGATCGCCTTCTACGTGCACATCGTTTCCGCAGGTCTGGCCCTCACGGTGGGCCCGTTCCAGTTCGCCAGGGTGATCCGCCGCCGCTACCGGGCCGTGCACCGCTGGATCGGCCGCACCTACGCGGTGTCGATCGCGTTCGCTTCGGTGTCGGGCCTGGTGATGGCCGCGTTCAACTCCGCCGCGTTCGTCGGGTTCTTCGGCTTCGGCACGCTGTCCGTGCTGTGGGCCTGGACGACGTGGCGCGGCTATCGCGCCATTCGGGAAAACGACGTCGCGGGCCACCAGGCGTGGATGATCCGCAGTTTCGCGCTCACCTTCGCCGCGCCCACGTTGAGGCTCTGGCTGGGTGTGCTGATCCTGTTCCAATTGGCCATCGGGGTCGGCGGTCCGAATGTGGAAGTGGACAAGTTGATGGCCGACGCCTATGCCGCCGTTCCATTCCTGTGCTGGCTGCCGAACATCGTCATCGCCGAAATCATGATTCGACGCCGGAACCTCCCCGGACTCCGGTTCTCCCCGTCACCGCCGTCCCGCGGCAGGGCACTGCCCGTCGAGGTGTTACCGGGGGCTAGAAGACGTCGCGGTGCGGCTCGCGGGCGCGGATCTCGGCCAGATCGGCCAGGCGGTCGAGCCCCTGCACGGGGCGGGCCATCCGGTGGTTGCCGCGCAGCCGTGCGGAGTGCCGGTCGAGCCACGCCCAGTAGCCGGCGGTGAACGGGCAGGCCCGTTCACCGGTCCGCTTCCGCGGGTCGAACCAGCAGTCGCGGCAGTGGTCGGTCATCCTGTTGAGGTACGCGCCACCGCTGAGGTACGGCTTGGTCGCGACGACCCCGCCGTCGGCGTGCTGGCTCATGCCCACCACGTTCACCGGCATCACCCACGGGAAGCCGTCGACGAACGACGTGACGAACCAGTCGTTGAGCGCGGCCGGGTCGTAGCCGCGTTGCAGCGCGTGGTTGCCGAGCACCATCAGTCGCTGGATGTGGTGCACCCAGCCGTGGTCGCGGACGCCCTCCAACGCCGTCCGCACGCAGGCGGCCCGCACACCACCCGGCCGCAACGTCCGCCACCACTCCGGCAACGGCGCCGTGGCCCGGAACCCGTTGTGCCGCGGGTACTCCGGGCCCAGGTGCCAGTAGAGGTGCCACACGTACTCCCGCCACCCCAGCACCTGCCGCACGAACCCCTCGACGCTCGCCAGGGGCGCGTCACCCGCGCGGTAGGCGCGTTCCGCGGCCCGCACGACCTCCAACGGGTGCAGCAGACCGTGGTTGAGCGGCACGGACAGCAGGGAGTGGGCCATCGTCGGATCGCGGGTGAGCACGGCGTCCTCGTGCGGCCCGAAGTGCGGCAACCGGTCCCGCACGAAGACGTCCAGCGCCGCCAGCGCCTCCTGGCGGGTGATCGCGAACCAGCGCGGCCCGTCCACGCCCACGGTCGGCAGGTCCATCGCGTCCAGGTCCGCGCGCACCCCGGCGTCCACGTCGTCCTCCCGCGGCCACCACGGCTCCGGCACGCCCAGCCGAGCCGACTTCGGCGGCGGTTCGCGGTTGTCCGCGTCGTGGTTCCACCGCCCGCCGACCGGGTCACCGCCGTCGAGCAGCACCCCGAACCGCCGCCGCTGCTCCCGGTAGAAGTCCTCCATGAGGAACGTCTCGCGCCCGCCGGCCCACTCGGTGAACTCCCGGCGCGGCAACGCGAACGCGGGCGTGGGCAGGACTTCGACACCGAGCCGCCGCAGAAGTGCTTCCGCGGCACGGGATCCCGGTTGGTAGGCGACCAGCGGCCGACCGAACTCCCGCACCGCCTCCGCATAGGTCTCGGCCCGGATCACCGTCGCCCGGTCGCCGAGTTCGGCGGCGAGGTGCCGGATGCCGGACAGCACGAGGTGCGCCTTCTGCCGGTGGTACGGCCTGCGCCGCAACGCCGCGGCCGACTCGACGAGCAGGACCTCCCCGGCGTGGTCCGCGTGGAAGTGCGGCCCCAACTGGTCGCCGAACAGCAGGAGCGCGGTCACGGGTCGACGTTAGGACGCGCCCCGCCCACCCGCACGACGGACGGCGAACAGTCCCACCGTCGAGTGGTGGGGGAGAGGTCAGCTCGTCTTCGAGCGCCGCGCCGTCCTGGCCGTGGTCGAGTGGACGAGGTCGCGGACCATCCAGATCGTCGCGCTCATCGCGAGCACGACCAACGGCATCAACTGCCAGAGCGTGTCCCACAGCATTGGCCCACTCCACGATCGTCGGAACGACTGGTGCGCCCACGTGATCGGCCTGGGGGAGTGCGCTCAAACCTGCCGTGACCACTTTGTTCCCGCGGCGACCAAGAGTAGTTGATTCAATAACTTCAGTGTTGATCAAAATCAGCGCTACTGATGACCATCACCTACCAGCCATCAAAGGGAAACACCGCTGAGGACCGACAAGGCACCGTTGCTTCGGGCTGATCGGCGTCCGATCAGCCCGAAGCAACGGAACCCCTTACAGGATCTCGATGTAGCCGTCGGTCCCGTTCACGCGGATCCGTTGCCCGTCCTGGATGAGACGGGTGGCGCCGTCCACGCCGACGACGGCGGGCAGGCCGTATTCGCGGGCGATGACCGCGCCGTGGGTCATCAGGCCACCGACCTCCGTCACCAGGCCGGTGATCGCGACGAACAGGGGCGACCAGCTCGGGTCCGTGTAGGCCGTGACGAGGATGTCGCCCGGTTCGAGGTCGGCCTGGGCCAGGTCCAGGATGACCCGTGCCCGTCCTTCGACGGTGCCGGCCGACACGGGCAGCCCGACGAGGGCGTCGGCGGGCAGGTCGTCGCGGCGGTAGGAGCCGGAGATGGCCTCGCCGTCGGACGTGAGCACCCGTGGCGGCGTGAGGGCCTGGTACGACCGGTACGCCTCCCGGCGCCGCCGGATCAGCCCGTGATCGGCCCGCCGGGTGCGCACGACGTCGTGCAACTCCTGGAACCGCAGGAAGTAGATGTCCTCCGCCTCGTCGAGCACGCCCGCCGACACCAGCCGCTCGGCCTCGGCCAGCAGCGCCTTCTTGTACACGAAGTAGCGGCTGACCATGCCGTACTTCGGGTACT
>DATMCA010001415.1:0-2571 GCA_035559015.1 Umezawaea sp.
CTTCGAGAGGGGCCTCTACTACCACCCGACGATCGTCGACGGGGTGCGCGCGGACGACGAGCTGTTCCTCCGGGAGACGTTCGGGCCCATCATCGGCGTGACCACCTACCGCGACCTGGACGAGGCGATCGACCTGGGGAACCTGCCCGGCTACGGGCTGTCCTGCGCGATCTACACGACCGACCCGAACAAGGCGTTCCGGTTCCGGGCCGGGATCGGCGCGGGCATGGTGAGCGTGAACAACTCGACGTCCGGGGCCGAGGCGCACCTGCCGTTCGGCGGCAACGGCAAGTCCGGCAACGGGTCCCGGCAGTCCGGCGTGTGGGTGCTCGACCAGTTCACCCGCTGGCAGTCGATGAACTGGGACTTCTCGGGCTCGTTGCAGAAGGCGCAGATGG
Source organism: Umezawaea sp. (assembly GCA_035559015.1). Lineage (GTDB taxonomy): Bacteria > Actinomycetota > Actinomycetes > Mycobacteriales > Pseudonocardiaceae > Umezawaea. Next base: position 399 of record DATMCA010001415.1, read on the forward strand.
ACACCGTCGAGATCGAGGCCGACCTTGACTTCCGACTCGGCTGACGTCGTCGTGATCGGCGGCGGGGTGATGGGCGTCAGCACCGCCTTCCACCTCGCCGAGGCGGGCGTGCGGAACGTCGTGCTGGTGGAGCGCGACGAGCTCGGGGCGGGGTCCACCAGCAAGGCCGCGGGCGGGGTGCGCGCGCAGTTCTCCGACGAGGTCAACATCCGGCTCGGGGCGCGCAGCCTGGAGGCGTTCGCGCGGTTCGGGGACCGGCCCGGCCAGGAGATCGACCTGCACCGGACCGGGTACCTGTTCCTGCTGTCGGACCCGGAGGCCGTGACGGCGTTCGAGCGGAACGTGGAACTGCAGAACGGGCTCGGCGTGCCGAGCCGGATGCTGGACGTGGCCGAGGCGAAGGCGATGTCGCCGCTGATCTCCACCGACGGGCTGCTGGCGGCGACCTACTCCCCCGACGACGGGCACTGCACTCCGGAGTCGGTGGTGCTCGGGTACGCGACGGCCGCGCGGCGGCTCGGGGCCGTGCTGCGCACGCACACCGAGGTCGTGGACATCGAGTCGGACGCCGACGGGATCACCGCCGTGGTGACGAACCGCGGTGTCATCCGGACGTCGACCGTGGTGTGCGCCGCGGGCGCGTGGTCGCGGCGGATCGGCGAGTTCGTCGGCGTCGACCTGCCGGTCACGCCGCTGCGGCGGCAGATCGTGTGCACCGAGCCGATCCCGGACCTGGCGCCCGTCGTGCCGTTCACCATCGACTTCGCGTCGTCCTTCTACTTCCACCGCGAGGGCCGCGGCCTGCTGATGGGGATGTCGGACCCCGAGCAGGAGCCGGGCTTCCACCTCGACCGGTCCGACGAGTGGCTGCCGCGGCTGGCCGAGGCGATCGGCGTCCGCGCGCCCAGCCTGCTCGACGTCGGGATCGCGAGCGGCTGGGCCGGGCTGTACGAGGTCACACCGGACCACAACGCGCTGATCGGGGAGGCTCCGGGCCGGTTCCTGTACGCCACGGGCTTCTCCGGCCACGGGTTCCTCCAGGGGCCCGCAGTCGGCGAGGTGGTGCGCGACCTGTACCTCGGGCGCGAGCCGGGGATCGACGTGTCTACCTTGGACGCCACCAGGTTCGCCTCGAACGCCCACCGGCCCGAACTCAACACCGTCTGAGGGACTCGATGACCGACGTGCTGCAGCTCATGGACGAGTGGGGACCGGAGAAGGTCGTCACGGTGTCCGACCGCCGTTCCGGGATGAAGGGCGTGCTGGTCATCGACAACACCGCCCGCGGCATGGGCAAGGGCGGCACCCGGATGGGCCCCGACGTGACGACCGGCGAGATCGCCCGGCTCGCGCGGGTGATGACGTGGAAGTGGGCGGCGGTCGACCTGTTCTTCGGCGGGGCCAAGGCGGGCATCGTGTTCGACCCGGCGTCGCCGGGCAAGGAGGGCGCGCTGCGGGCGTTCGCGCGCGCCCTGTCGAACGAGGTGCCCGGCGAGTACGTGCTGGGCCTGGACGTCGGGCTGAACGAGCGGGACGCGGCGATCGTGCAGGACGAACTGGGCGACCGCGGCGCGATGATGGGCGCGCCCGCCGCGCTGGGCGGACTGCCGTACGACGAACTGGGCGTGACCGGGTTCGGCGTCGCCGAGGTGGCCGACGAGCTGTCGGAGTCGTTGCGCGGCAAGCGGATCGCGATCCAGGGGTTCGGGGCGGTCGGCGCGGCGGCGGCGAAGCGGTTCGCCGAGCTGGGGGCGCTCGTGGTCGCGGTGTCGTCGGTGCACGGTGCCCTGCACGACCCGGACGGGCTCGACGTGCCCAAGCTGCTGGCGCTGCGGGAGACCCTCGGCGACGCGGCCGTCGGCGAGTACGGGCGCGTGCTGCCGCTGGGCAAGGAGCTGCTGGCGCCGTGCGACGTGCTGGTGCCCGCCGCGACGCAAGACGTGATCGACAAGGACTGGGCCGGGCGGATCAGCGCCGGGATGGTCGTGGAGGGCGCGAACCTGCCGACCACGGCCGCCGCGCAGGAGGTGCTGGCGGCGCGCGGGATCACGGTCGTGCCGGACTTCATCGCCAACGCGGGCGGGATCATCGCCGCCGCGTTCGGGATGGACGCGCGCTACTCGCCGTTCCCGGTCGCGCCGTCGACCGTGATGACCGCCGTCTCGTCGAAGCT
>DATMCA010001416.1:0-2367 GCA_035559015.1 Umezawaea sp.
GCCGTGCGGCCGCGCGCGGCTACGCCCCGGCGGCGACCGCCGACACGACGTGGGCCGCCGTGCGCGCGACGATCACCACACCCACGCTGCCTGCGCCGCTGCGTCTGCTGCGGCGACTCGGGATGCGCGGCGACGACCTCGTGGTCGTATCGGCCGCGGACTCGCTGCTGGTGCCGTGGGCGGTGGCGGTCGGCTTCGCCGTCGCATGCGCCTGCGTCGTCGGGTTCGCCGGGCTCGACCCGGAGAACCAGGACGCCGCGTTCCTGGCGATGGCACCGCTTGTCCCGGTGCTGGCGGTCGTGGCGTCGTACGCGACGCTCGATCCTCTCCGCGAGGTGGCGGCGCCGACGCCGTACAGCAAACTGCGACTCGCCCTGCTGCGGGCGACCGCGTCCCTGGCGGTGGCGCTGCCAGCGACCGCGGCGATCGGCCTGGCCGTCCCCGGCGTGGGCGACCTCGCGTTCGTGTCGCTCGCGCCATCACTCGGCCTGACCCTGGGCGCTCTGGTGCTGCTCACCTGGTGGGAGGCGCCGGTTGCCGGGGCGCTGATCAGCTCGCTGTGGGTGAGTGCGGTCGTGGTCGTCCGGGCGAACGGCACCGTCGACGCACTCACGGCGCCCATGGTCCAGGTCGCCTTCGCCGCGACCGGGGTCGTGCTGGCGGCGGCGCTGGTCCTGCGCACCTCGACGCTCCGGCTGCAGGGAGGTGACCTGTGAGCGCCACCGCGGCCCTCGTCGGCGTCTCGAAGAAGTACGGCCGGGCGACCGCCGTGCATCCGACCACGCTCGAGCTCTGGCCCGGGGTGGTGGGCCTGCTCGGCCCGAATGGCGCCGGCAAGACCACGATGCTGCGCCTCCTCTCCACCGCGCTCCCGCCGAGCACGGGCCGAGTCATCGTCGCCGGCTTCGACGCCACCGAGTCGCATGCGAGCCGGGTCGAGGCGCGCCGGCGGCTCGGCTATTGCCCGCAGGAGGTGACCTTCCCGCGGGGCATGACAGCGTTCGGGTTCCTCGACTACGTCGCCGTCCTCAAGGAGTGGAAGGATGCCGACGCGCGGCATGCGGAGGTACGGCGGGTGCTCGACCTCGTCCACCTCAGCGAGCGCACCGTGATGAAGGTGTCCAGACTTTCGGGCGGTCAGCGCCGCCGCCTCGCCATCGCGCAGGCGCTCATCGGCGCTCCTGACCTGCTCATTCTCGACGAGCCCACCACCGGGCTCGACCCCGAACAGCGCGCGTCGCTGCGTAGCCTCCTCTCGGGCCTCGCGGGGACGGTGTTGATCTCGACGCACCAAACCGAGGACGTCTCGGCCCTGTGCGATCGCGTGCTCGTCATCGACGCCGGGGCGATCCGCTTCGACGGCACTGTGCCTGAGCTCCTGGCCACCGCAGCCGGCCGCGTCCACCTCGGACCGACCGCCACCACCGGCGCGGTCCAGACCTGGAAGACCGGAACCGGGCTGGTCCGATCCATCGGGGGACAGGCGGCTCCCGACTCCTCCGCCGTCGACCCGTCGGTCGAGGACGCGTACCTGCTGCTCCGCTCCGGGCAGCGCATCACACAAGGAGTCATCTGATGAGTTCCACCACCGCAACCGGTTCGACCCTAGGCGTGCTCGCCCGGCAGGAGATCCGCAACTACCTCAGGTCCAAGGTCTTCTGGTTCGGGACCGCCCTCACGCTCGTCGTCGACGTCTTGCTGCTCGCCGACATCAACGACCAGCCTGGGTCGTCGAGCATCGACTACATGATCGCTCCGGCGGCGCTCCTCGGAGTGCTCGGCCTGGTCGTGATGTTCGGATTGACTCGTCGGTCCGACCGCGCCGCCGAAGCGGCCGGCGCGGTCGCCGTCCCGGAGCGGACCCGCACCCTCGCTCTAGTCGCGGCCACGATCGTGCCCCTCTCGGTCGCGATCGTCTCGTTCGTTGTCGCGGTGGTCGCCTGGTACATGCACCCCCCAGCAGGGTGGGCCGTCCCGCCGGGGATCTCGAACGCGTTCGTGTTCACCCAGATGTTCGGCGACGGCGTGATGTGCGCGGTAGGCGGCCCGCTGCTTGGGCTGCTGCTGGCCCGGTACCTCCCCAAGCGTGGGGTTTCCGCCGTGGCGTCGGTTGTGCTGGTGATCGCGACGATCCTCCTGCAGGGCGGCGGCCTGGTCGGCGGCGAACAGCGTTACCGAGTGTTCTGGGTGTGGACGTACTTCGTGACCCAGTCGGCGGAGGGCGGCCCCGGGCAGCATCACATCACCACCAACCCCGGAAACCCGTACCTGTGGGTGCTCTATCTGGTGACCCTGTGCGCTCTGGGTGTCGTCGTCGCGGTCCTTCACGATCCGGAGTCGGACCGTGCCACGCTCAAGAAGGTGGCG
>DATMCA010001417.1:0-3788 GCA_035559015.1 Umezawaea sp.
TCGACTGCACCGCGCTCCCGCGGAGTGATCGCGGACAGAGAACAAAGACCCTGGTCCGTCCGCCATCCAGCGCGGCATCGGGTGACCTGGGACGGCAGACCCGGTCAGGGCTCCTCCTTAACGTGGGAGACACCACCCATCCGAGGAGATCGCCATGGACCGCAACCAGGTCGCACCACCCGTCGTCGTCGGCGTCGACGGCTCGCCCACCGCCCTCGACGCCGTCACCTGGGCCGCGGACGAGTGCGCTCGCCACCACGTGCCGCTGCGGCTCGTGCACACCTACTTCCTGCCCGCCACCGGATACCCGAACTTGATCGTGAACGCGAGCGAGGTCCTCGCCGCGTTCGAAGCGCAGGGCAGGCTGTGGCTCGCCGAAGCGGAGGCGGCCGCCAACGCCGCGGCTCCCGGCATCGCGGTCGAGACCGCGTTGTTCTCCGGCACGACGATCCCCCTGCTGATTGAGGAGAGCGCGAACGCCAGGACCGTCGTGGTGGGCTCCCGCGGGCTCGGCGGCTTCACCGGACTGCTGCTCGGCTCCACGGCCGTCGCGCTCACCGCTCACGCGCGCTGTCCGGTCGTGGTCGTGCGCGCCCGAGTCGCTGGAGCGGGACCGGTGGTCGTCGGCGTGGACGGTTCCCCGGCGAGCGAGTCCGCCATCGGCTTCGCGTTCGAGGCCGCGTCCACCTGCGGCGCACCGCTGACCGCCGTGCTGTCGTGGACCGACGTGCTGGTCGAGAGCGCCTTCCAGGCGGTCCGGTTCACGATGGACTGGTCGGAGGTCGAAGCCGAGCAGCAGCTGCTGCTGGCGGAGCGCATGGCGGGGTGGCAGGAGAAGTACCCGGATGTCGTGGTGGAGCGCGTGGTCGTGCGAGACCGGCCGGTTCGCGCATTGGTACGGGCCGCCCAGCACGCGAGGCTGCTCGTGGTGGGCAGTCACGGACGAGGCGGGTTCACCGGAATGCTGCTGGGGTCGACCAGTCAGGCACTCGTGCACCACGCACCGTGCCCCGTCGCCGTGGTGCGCTCGGACTGAACATCCACAAAGGATTGACGCTGAAATCCCCCGAGGGGTGGGGACCTTCGGCACCGACGCGACAGGGCGCCGGCCACTCGCCAGCAGGCCTGCGGCGGACGAGGCTCGGTGGCGAGCCCAGGAGGAACCCGATGGCGAACGACACCGAAGTCCGACCGGTAGTGGTCGGCGTGGACGGTTCCCCGGCGAGCTTGGCCGCGTTGCGCTGGGCGGTCGAGGAAGCCGAACGACGACGCTGCCCGGTCGAGGCACTGCTGGCCTACCGCGAGGACTTCGGCATGGTGATCGGCGCCGTGCCGAGCGAGGTCCTGACGGAGATGACCGCGGACCACATGGGCGAAGTAGGACGGCGGGTCCTGGACCGCGCGATCGCCGAACTCTCCACCGACGTGGAGGTCCGCGCCGTGCTCACGTCCGACGACCCCCGCCACGCGCTGACGCGGGCCTCCGAGAACGCTGTCCTGCTGGTCGTGGGCAGCGGCTCCAAGGGCCCGATCCGTGCGGCACTGCTCGGCTCGGTGAGCGCCCACTGCGCCCGCCACGCCTCGTGCCCGGTCGTCGTGCTGCGCGATCCCGCCGAGAAGGCGTCACACGCCCCGCTGTCCGACGTGGTGCTCTGAAACGACCCTGTCCTGGATTCTGCCCGCGCGCTGCCCGCTCACCCGTGAACGAGAGGAAGGCACGACATGAAGGTGGATGACATCACCCCGATCGTGGTGGGCGTCGACGGTTCCCCCTCAGCGGATCGCGCGCTGAGCTGGGCGGTGGACGAGGCGATCATCCGCGGTTGTCCGGTGCACGTGATCAACGCTTGGGACTACGAACCGCTGGCCGACTGGGCGGAGAAGTCCGGCAAGACCGCGCTCATGAGGTCTGAGGCCCTGGTGGATTCAGCATTGCGCGCTGCCGCCGTCGGGCGGTTGGAGTTCCCCGTGGTCATCCGCAAGAGCCTCCGCGGAGATCCGTCCGACGTGCTGGCCGAAGCGGCGCGCGGAAACGCGCTCCTCGTCGTGGGCTCGCACGCCGGACACCGGGTGCGCGACCTCGTGCTCGGCTCCACCAGTTCGCGCTGCGTGATCCACGCGTCCGTGCCGGTCGTCGTGGTACCCGGCGTGGCAGTTCACGTGGCACCCGTGCCCGAGCTGGGGCACGCTGCCGACCACGGCTGACTGCCCGCACCGAGGCCTCGTCGAACCGTCGACACCTCGTGCCGCACGACGGCGAACCGAGTGTGCCGACCCGCCCTTGGGGACCGCGCTCACTCGCTGACGGTTTGCTCGCGGGTGTCGTGCAGTTCCAGCACCGTGTGCAGTCCTATCGTCGTCAGGACGGTGGTGATCCGCGGCGTGGTGACCACCCGCAGGATTGCACCGCGCGACCGCAGCAGGGCGTGCGCACGCAGCAGTGCCTCGATGCCGGTTGAGCCGAAGAACGTCACCTGGGACAGGTCCACCACCATCACACCGTTCGGCGGGGTCCGTTCCGCCAACTCGACCGCCGCGGCGTGCAGCAGGTCGGCGCAGACCATGTCGATCTCGCCCACCACCTCGAGCACGTCGGCTGCGCCGGGGACGGTCACGGTCGCGATCCGCGCGAAGGCGGTGGGTTCGGTGGGATGCATCGTTGAGGACTCATCTCGGCGCGCAGGAGCCAGGACTCGCATGGTGCCGAGCCCAGGTCTGGGGTCGCTCCGCTGTGTTTTCAACGTCGCCGCGTCCCGCGGCCGTTCGTCGCACACGGCCCGCAGGGCACGACCTGATGTTAGAACACGTGTGCGAACCTGGAAACGCGCATCCGTTCGATCACGCCTGACTCGTGACCGCGGAGACGAAGAAGATCCTCGGCATCGCCGACCGCGGAGGGAGCCGGCACTACCCTCTCCCTGGGCTGGAGAACGGGGCCAAGGGGGCGTGAACACCCTGGGCTGCTGGTCGTGGTGCTGATGACCAGGGTGGGCGAGCAGGTACGTGCCGAGTTCGGGGCGGTGGTCGTCCGCGTCGACTGCGCTCGCGTGGGCCGGCGAGGTTTTCAATCTCTGGCGGGTGTCGCGTGGGTTGGGCCGCGCAGCGCGACATGTGGGTGATCGAAAGGCACTATCCGCCGCCAACGTAGGGACACGCCGCATGGAGGGTTTGATCGTTGGGTCCTCGGACTCGGATCCGGGTGGCCCTGTCTTACCCAGCGACGTCGCGCAGTGCCTCGACGACTCCAGCAAGTCCGCCTACCTGGACGAGCGGTTCGTCGAGCACATCCGTGAACGTGGCTTCACCACCCCGGTCTGGGAGGCGTTCCGCACTCGGCTTGTCGTGTACGGCTTTGGGTTCGTTACACCGCTCATCGAGTCCGGTGCCATCTTCGCCAGGTGCAGGCGCCGCGGGTTGCGCCTGCACCAGCAGGTGGTGCTTCCGGCAGATGCCGAGGAGCTCGCCATGGACGTCGTGGTGGACGGCTTCGACCTGTTCACCGAGCGCGGGATTGTGGCCAAGCAGTGGTCGGCCGCGAGCGGGATGACGCTGCGGCGGTACTTCGAGAACGCCTGTGTCCTGAGCTTCCCCAACGTGTACCGGAGATGGCAGCGGAGCAGACGTGAGTGGAAGGACGTCCAACTGCTCGACGCCTGGTCAGGGATCGAGCGGTACATGACAGGAAGATCTCCGGAGGACGCCGTGGTCGCCAGGGCGGCCGTGGACGCGCTGTTCGACCACGTCGGGGAGGACGCGCGCGCTGTGCTGTTCCTGGCCGACCAGAACTT
>DATMCA010001418.1:0-8029 GCA_035559015.1 Umezawaea sp.
GTTCAGGGCACCGCGCAGTTCGGCCAGCCGGGTCTGCCCGGCGGCCCGCCGCCGTCCGGTCCGTTCTACGCCCAGCCGGGGGTGTCGTACCCCGTTCCGCCCCAGCAGCAGCGCAAGCCCGGTCGGGGCCGGGTCGTGGCCGGGGTGGCCGCGGCGGTGCTCGCCGTCGGCGCGCTGTCCGGTGGCATCGGCGGTTACATCGGCTACCAGGCGGCCGTGGACGCGCAGCCCGTCACGAACGCGCTCACCGCGCCCAGGCCCGCCCAGCAGAGCAACAACGCCCCCGCGGGGTCCATCGAGAGCGTCGCCGAGAAGGTGCTGCCCTCCGTGGTGAAGTTGCAGCTCTCCGGCGGCGAGGGCTCCGGCATCGTGATCAGCTCGGACGGTTTCATCCTGACCAACAACCACGTGGTCGAGGGTGCGGCGGCGGGTGGTCAGATCCAGATCGTCTTCCAGGACGGCAAGACCACGACCGCCACCATCGTCGGCCGCGACCCGTCGTCCGACCTCGCGGTGGTGAAGGCGGCGAACGTGACCGGCCTGCCCACGGCGGAACTGGGCAACTCCAGCGACCTCAAGGTCGGCCAGCAGGTCGTGGCCGTCGGGTCGCCGTTCGACCTCCAGGGCACCGTCACGTCCGGCATCGTCAGCTCGCTGAACCGCCCGGTCCGGGCCGGCGGCGAGCAGGGCACGCAGGCCTCGGTGATGGACGCGATCCAGACCGACGCGGCGATCAACCCCGGCAACTCCGGCGGTCCGCTGATCAACATGCAGGGCCAGGTCGTCGGCATCAACTCCGCCATCTACAGCCCGAACTCCACGTCGCAGTCGCAGGGCGGTTCGGTCGGCATCGGCTTCGCGATCCCGATCGACCAGGCCCGGCGCACGGCCAAGGAGATCATCGACACCGGCAAGTCCACCCAGACCGTGCTCGGCGTCTCGGTGAAGGACGGTGAGCAGGGTGGCGCGCTGGTCAACGAGGTCACCGCGGGCGGCGCGGCCGACAAGGCGGGCCTCAAGGCCGGTGACGTGATCACCAAGTTCGACGGCCGCAAGATCGACACGTCCGACGCGCTGGTCGCGGCGGTCCGCTCCAAGGCCCCCAACGACAAGGTGCAGCTCACGGTCGGCGCGGACAAGACGGTCGAGGTCACCCTCGGCAGCCAGGTCGTCGAACCGAAGTAGCCCCGAGACCCCCGGTGCGATTGCCCCTCGCACCGGGTACGGGTTCCCGGCGCGGGAGCGGGTGACGCAGGGAGAGCGATGCTCCTCGGCGACAGGAACCCGAAACACCTCGGCCACGCCCGACAGGCCCCCTCACCTGTCACGGCGTGGCTGGGGTGTTTCCGCGTTTCCCACGTTTTTCGCGGCCCAGCAGGCCCGCGATCACGACCCCGGTCCACACGACGGCCAGCGCGATCAGCAGACCCGCGAGGTACGGGCGGTCGTGCAGGCCCGGCGTGACCGGTCCGGAGAACGTCCGCCACAGGTAGGGAACCGCGAGCGCCACCAGGACCCCGCTGAGCACCAGGCCCGCGCCGACCGGTGCCCGCCACGGCTTCGGCAGCACGCGGGCGATCACCGCGCCGCCGACCCCGACGAGCGGGGCGAGCAGGGCGTCGTGCAGCACCGGTCCGCCGAGCAGCCACCCGCCCAGCGACAGCGGGCTGTCGGCCACGACCGGCAGCAGTTCCACCGCGCCCCAGCCCAGCAGCACGACGCCGAGCGTCCCGATCACCCAGCGCATCACAGCACCTCCAGCCGGGAAACCCACTTGGTCTGGAGCACACCTGGTCTGCTGGGTGCTATCAGCCTGCACGGGAAGCCGTGGTCGAGCGTCAGCTCCTCGCCGTTCATCCGCAGCGCCAGCAGCGTCAACGGGTCATCGGTGTGCGTGCCGGGCAGCGTGGTCGACCGGTACAGGCCGCCCTTCTCCAGCGACTCGACCCGGAGGTCGCTCCCCGCGGGCAGCCCGGCCCGTCGCAGCAGGTCCCGAACCGGGACACCGCTCCACGTCGCGCTCGCGCTCCACCCCTCGACGCACGCGATCGGCAGGTCCGCCGTCGTCTGAGGCATGGCCCGCAGTTCGTCCAGCGAGAACTCGACCTCGCCGACCCGCAGCCGCCAGGACGAGTCGGCGGCGGTTACGCCCGCCGCCGAGGCCAGGCGGTTGATCGGCACGCCGGTCGCGGACCGCGAGGCGAACACCGACACGTTCCGCAGCCACGGCACGGTTCCGCCGACGGTCGCGAGCACGGCCACCCCGGCCGCCGCACCCGTGGTGAGCAGGAAACCCCGTCGGGTCAACGCGCCGGTGGCGGGCCGTTGCTCGGTCCGGCGGCGGCTCAGGGCCTCGCGGATCACCGGCAGCTTCACCGCGATGTGCACCAGCAGCGCGCCGGTGGCGATCCACGCCACGGCGTAGTGCGCGGTGGGGAAGAAGAACGCCCACGGGTAGTTCTGGGCGACGTTGAACACGCCGGTCAGCAGCTCGAAGAACGACGCGCCGATCAGCACGAGGATCGAGCCGCGTTCCAGCGCGTGCGGCACGGACCTGACCAGCGGCCTGCCGAACAGCTTCGGGTAGACGCTCCACAGCTTGGCCAGCAGCAACGGGATCGCCGCGACACCGGAGGTGACGTGGATCCCCTGGGTGATCCGGTACAGGTTGACCGGCCGCGAGGGCCAGGTGAACCACGCGGCCGGGTGCTGGATGCCGTGGCTGATCAGGCCGGTGACGAAGCACAGGCCGAACGCGATCCCCAGCCACAGCCCGATCCGCGCCGAGACGCGCGGCCCGTGCGTCGGACTGGTGAAGTCACCCTCCTGGGGTGGTCGGAGCTTCACGACTGCTCCAGTTCCGCGAACCAGCGGCCCGCGCGCTCGACCAGCCAGCGGATCCGGAACCCGGCGTCGTGCGCGGCGGTCTCCAGCGCCTCCGGGTCGAGCCACGCCCAGTCGAACCAGGCGCCCCAGGAGTCCTCGCCGCCGACGCGGGCCCGTTCCCGCCGCAGCCCGCAGCCGGGCGGGTCGACCTCCAGCAGCACGGTTCCCCTGCGGTGCAGGAGCATCCTGACCCGGCGCAGCAGCGCCGTCGGGTCGCCGCCGATGCCGATGTTGCCGTCGGCCAGCAGCACGTGCGACCAGCGGCCCTCGCCGGGCAGCGGCGTGAACAGGTCGCGGCGCAGCGCGGGACCGCCGCGCGACTGGGTCAGCGCGACCGCGACCTCCGACTGGTCGACGCCGAGCGCGATGATCCCGCGCTCCACCAGGGCGGCGACCAACCTGCCGGGGCCGCAGCCCAGGTCGATCGTCGGGCCCGCGCACGCGTCCACCAGCACCCGGTCCGCGGCGTCGGCGTCCTCGTGCCACCTGTTGATCGGCATGTCGATCCGCCTCCCGCCACCCAGGTCCAGCCAGCACCGGGATCCGCGCAGGCCCACGTCGAACGCCGTCATCGCAGGGCCCCCACGAGCAGCGCCTCGGCGAACCGGCTGCCCGGCAGCGAGGCCGCCACCACCCGCGCGGTCGCCATGTCGTCCACATCGGACAGTTCGGGGAGCAGGCCGATCCGCAACCCGCTCCGCTTCAGGGCGGCGGCCGTCAGCGCGCCGGTGTCGTCGCGGGACATGGGAACCGTCCGCAACGCGCCCGCGCGGTAGCCGTCGCGCAGGCCGAGCGCCCACCAGCCGCCGTCGGTCGCCAGGCCCAGCGCGCACTCGACGTGCCGCAGCGACCCGACGCACTCGTCCAGCAACTCGGCGGTGACCTGCGGGGTGTCCATGCCGATCTGCACCACCGGCAGGTCCGCGTTCAGGTACGCCGCGTCGGCGTGCGCGTTGACCAGCCTGGTCGCGAAGTCGGGCCCCCGTTGCGGCACCAGGACCACGCGCCGCAGCAGGGAGCGGATCTCCCGCGACCGCTTGGCCTTCGTCAGGTCGCCGGTCAGCGCCACGACCGGCACCACGTCCGGTGTGGCGAGCACGGCGTCGAGCGTGTCGAGCAGCGACGCGGCGGCGATGTCCGCCGCCTGCTCCGGTGGCACGGCCGGGCTGAGGCGGGTCTTGGCCAGTCCGGGCACCGGGGCCTTGGCCACCACCAGGACCGAGGCGCGGGGGCTCATCGCAGCACCCCCGCCATGTCGCGGACCGCGCGCACCGTGCCGCGCACCGACCCGGAGACCTTCGACTTCGTGCCCGCGGCGCGCGGCCCGTACGTGACGTCGCGCTCCTCGATGCGCCACTTCGCCTCACCGGCGCGCAGCAGCAGTTCCAGCGGGTAGCCGAACGCGCGGTCCCGGATGCCGAGGTCCAGCAGGTCCTGGCGGCGGAACGCCCGCATCGGCGCGATGTCCCGCACCGGCAGGCCCTTGCCGCGCAACAGGGCCGCGAGCACCAGGTTGCCCGCTCTCGCGTGCCACGGCCAGCTGCCGCTCGTCGTCGGGACCCGCCTGCCGACCGCCAGGTGAGCGCCCGCGCGCACCAGGTCGACCAGTTCGGGGAGTTGTCGGGGGTCGAGCGAACCGTCCGCGTCGAGCACGCAGACGATCTCCGACCGGGCCAGTTCCACGCCGGTGTGCGCGGCCGCGCCGTAACCCTTGCGCGGCTCGTGCACCACCCGTGCGCCCAGTGCGGCGGCTACCTCCGGGGAGCCGTCGCGGGAGCCGTTGTCGACCACCAGCGCGCGGAAGCCCGGAGGCAGCGCGCGCAGCACGCCGGGCAGAGCCGCGGCTTCGTCCAAGCAGGGGAGCACCACATCGATCTCGTCCACACCGGACAGAGTGGGCCTCGCCGGGGGAGCGCAGAACCCTTTCGCCGCTTACGGAATCCTGACGTGTGACGAGTTCTTACGGGTGTCTGACGGATCGCCGTTCCAGCCGGTGGCCTGCGATTTCCTCCTCTACGGTCCAACCCGTGGCACGTGTCCGATGGGCGGTCCTGGGCGCCTCGATCCTGGTGGTCCTCGCCGTTGTCGTCGGGGCGCTGCTCGGCGCGCGGCGGACGTTCGCGGGCTTCCCGCCGCTGTTCGCCCGGTGGCTGCCGCACATCGGCGTCGGCACGCCGCTCGCGCTCCTGCTCGCGGTGCTCGTCATCGCCAAGGGCCCGGAGTTGGCGGCGCGGCTGCCGTGGCGCCGGGCACTGGGCCTCGGCTACCTGGCCGCGGTGGCGTGGACGGTCTCGCTGGCACTGGTCGACGGCTGGGAACGCGGGTTCGCGGGCAGGCTCACGACGTCCGACGAGTACCTGCACGAGGTTCCCGGTGTCACGGACATCGGCGCGATGCTGCGCGGCTTCTCCGCGCGGATCCTGGACTACCAGCCCGATTCGTGGACGACGCACGTGTCCGGGCACCCGCCGGGGGCGCTGCTGGCGTTCGTCGGGCTCGACCGGATCGGGCTGTCCGGCGGGGCGTGGGCGGCGCTGCTGTGCGTGCTGGTCGGCGGGCTGACGGCGGTCGCGGTGCCGGTGACCCTGCGGGCCTGGGGCGGCGACGAGGCCGCGGCCCGCGCGGTGCTGCCGTTCGCCGTGCTGTTCCCCGGCGCGGTGTGGATCGGGGTGTCGGCCGACGGCCTGTTCGCGGGGGTGACGGCGTGCGGCATCGCGCTGCTCGCGCTCGGCAGGCCGCTGCTCGCGGGACTGCTGCTGGGACTGGCGATCTTCCTGTCCTACGGCCTGGTGCTGGTCGGCGTGATCGCCCTGGTCGTGGCCTGGCGGCAGTGGCGGGCACTGGTGCTGGCAGCGGTGGCGGCCCTGGTCGTCGTGGCGGCGTTCGCGCTCGCCGGGTTCTGGTGGCTCGACGGCTACCACCTGGTGGTCGAGCGGTACTACCAGGGCATCGCGTCCGAGCGCGTCTACTACTACTGGGTGTGGGCGAACCTGGCCGCCGCCCTGCTGGCCGCCGGGGTCGCGCCGATCGCCGGACTCGCGTCCGCCAGGCGCTCCCCGGCCCTCTGGCTGGTCGGCGGTGCCCTCGCGGCGATCCTGTTCGCCGACGTGTCGGGCCTCAGCAAGGCGGAAGTGGAGAGGATATGGCTACCGTTCACCGTGTGGCTGACGGCCGCGACCGCGTTCCTGCCCGCCGGCGGGCGAAAACCGTGGCTCGTGGTGCAGGCGGGCACGGCGCTGCTGGTCAACCACCTCCTGCTGACGAACTGGTGAGGCGATGACGAACGAAGGCACGGCTGTCGGACGGGTGCTCGTCGTGGACGACGACATGACCGTCCGCGACGTGGTGCGCCGCTACCTGGAGCTGAACGGCCACCGGGTCCAGCTCGCGGGCGACGGCGAGACGGCGCTCAGGCTGTTCGCCGAGAGCCCGCCGGACCTGGTGGTGCTCGACCTCATGCTGCCCGGCATCGACGGCCTGGAGGTGTGCAGGCGGCTGCGGCAGCGCAGCGCCGTCCCGGTCGTGATGCTGACGGCGCTGGGCGAGGAGGAGGACCGGATCGCCGGCCTCCAGCTCGGCGCCGACGACTACGTGACGAAGCCGTTCAGCCCCCGCGAACTCGCCCTGCGCGTCACGTCCGTGCTCCGCCGGTCCCGCGCCGTCCAGGCCCCGCCGCCCGTCCGGAACCTGGTGGACGGCGGCCTCAGCGTCGACCTCGGCGCTCGCACGGCCCGTCTCGACGGCGCCGAGTTGTCGTTGACCACCAGGGAGTTCGATCTCCTGACGTTCCTCATGTCCAACCCCGGCAGGGCTTTCAACCGCGCCGAACTGCTGGAGCGCGTGTGGGGCTGGGAGTTCGGCGACCAGTCCACCGTGACCGTCCACGTGCGACGGTTGCGCGAGAAGATCGAGACCGACTCGGCGCGCCCGACGCGCATCGCCACGGTGTGGGGCGTCGGCTACCGCTACGACCCCGCCTCGGGGGCTGGTCGCTGATGCGCGCCCCCGCTCTCGTCAGGGAAGGTGCTCGCTGATGCTCGTCGAGATCTCCCACATCGCCCCGTTCGCGGTCCTGTTCTCGCTGCCGCTGGCGCTGCTCGGCGCGTGGCTGCTGCTCCGCAAGCTCGTCCACGGCTCCCTGGCCACGGCCCTGTCCGTGCTGGCGATCGTGCCGGTCCTCGCCACCATCGGCGGTGTCCTCGCGGTCAGCCAGTTCATGTTCACGCCGATCATCACCACGACGGTGCTGGTCTGCACGCTGGTCGCGGTCGTGACGGTGCCGATCGCGATCATGCTGGGCCGCAGCATCGCCCGCCGCAGCGTCTGGGAGCACGAGGCCAGGGCCCGCGAACGCGCCGCCGAGGCGTCCCGCCGCGAACTGGTCGCGTGGATCAGCCACGACCTGCGCACCCCGTTGGCAGGCATCCGCGCCATGGCCGAGGCCCTGGCCGACGGCGTCGTCGCCCAGCCCCGCGACGTCTCCGACTACGCGGGCCGCATCAGCACCGAGGCCGACAAGCTCTCCGCGATGGTCGACGACCTGTTCGAGCTGTCCCGCATCACCGCGGGCGCCCTGCGCCTCACCCTGTCCGACGTCCCGCTGGCCGACATCGTCAGCGAGGTCGTCGCCGCCGAGGGCCCGGTCGCCCAGCGCAAGGGCGTTCGCCTGGAGGCCAGCGCCAGCACCTGGCCGGTGGTCCTCGGCAGCGACCCCGAACTGGCGCGGGTCGTCCGCAACCTGCTCTCCAACGCCATCCGCCACACCCCGCCGGACGGCACCGTCGCCATCCACGTGGACGTCGACGGCCACGAGGCCAGGCTCCAGGTGGATGACGCGTGCGGCGGCATCCCGGAACCGGACCTGCCGCGGGTGTTCGAGGTGGCGTTCCGCGGCACCCCGAGCCGTCAACCGGTCGGTGGCGGCCTGGGCCTGGCGATCGCCCGCGGCCTCGTCGAAGCCCACAAGGGCACCATCGACGCCCAGAACCACGGCCCAGGCTGCCGCTTCGAGGTCCGCCTACCCCTCGCCACCGCGATGGCCGGCTGACGGTCCGGTCACCGCAGGGAATCGGTGGCGAAGGCCTTCACGCCGGTGGCGAAGCTGGTCAGGGCGCGGAAGCCGAGGCGCCTGGTGGCCTCCGCC
>DATMCA010001419.1:0-2093 GCA_035559015.1 Umezawaea sp.
GCTCGAACCGCGCGGCGACGGCCAGCACCGCGTCCTCATCACCCGAGATCACCACGGACTTCGGCCCGTTGACGGCCGCGATGGCGACCGACTCCGAGAGGTGCGGCAGTACCTCGTCCTCCGAGGCCACCAACGACACCATCGCGCCGCCACGGGGAAGCGCCTGCATCAGCGACGCCCGCGCCGACACCAGCGTGCAGGCATCAGCCAACGACAACACCCCAGCCACATGAGCGGCGGCGATCTCACCGATCGAATGCCCAGCCACGAACTCCGGACGCACACCCCACGACTCGAACAACCGGAACAACGCCACCTCCACCGCGAAGATCGCGGGCTGGGCGTAACCGGTCTCGTTCACGTCCAGGTCCGGCAACGCCAGGTGCGCCAACACCTCGTCGTGCGCGGAGGCGAACACCGGGAACGCGGCACGGAGTTCGCGGCCCATCCCGGCCCGCTGCGACCCCTGACCGGTGAACACCACGCCCAACCGGCCGCCGGTCACCCGGCCCCGAGCGACCTCCACACCGTCGACCAGCACGGCCCGGTGGTCCAGCGCCGCCCGCGAGGTCGCCAGGGAGAACCCGACGTCGACCGGGTCCAGACCCGTTGGCAGCCGGTCGATCTGCGCGTCCAGCGCCCGCGCGCTCCGCCCGGACACCGGCCACGGCACCACGGGCAGCGCCACCCCGGACGCGGGCCGGTCGGTCGGTTCGACGCCTTCCAGGATCACGTGCGCGTTGGTCCCGCTGACCCCGAACGACGAGACGCCCGCCCGACGCGGTCGGTCGGCGACCGGCCAGTCCCTGGCCTCGGTGAGCAGCTCGACCGCGCCGCGCGACCAGTCCACCCGCGGGGTCGGCTCGTCGACGTGCAGCGTCTTGGGCATCACGCCGTGCCGCATCGCCATGACCATCTTGATCACCCCGGCCACGCCCGCCGCGGCCTGCGTGTGGCCGATGTTCGACTTCAGCGCGCCGAGCCGCAGCGGTTCGGTCCGGTCCTGCCCGTAGGTGGCGATCAGGGCGTCGGCCTCGATCGGGTCGCCCAGCGTCGTGCCGGTGCCGTGCGCCTCCACCACGTCGACGTCCGAAGTGGACAGTCGGGCGTTGGCGAGCGCCGCGCGGATCACCCGCTGCTGTGACGGACCGTTCGGCGCGGTCAGGCCGTTCGACGCGCCGTCCTGGTTGACCGCCGTGCCGCGCAGGACCGCCAGCACCTCGTGGCCGTTGCGCCGGGCGTCGGACAGGCGTTCCAGCACCACCACGCCCGTGCCCTCGCCCCAGCCGGTGCCGTCGGCGCCGCCCGCGAAGGCCTTGCAGCGGCCGTCCGCGGCGAGTCCCCCGTTGCGGGAGAACTCGATGAACCCCGACGGCGACGACATGACCGTGACGCCGCCGGCCAGCGCCAGCGTGGACTCGCCGGACCGCAGGGACTGGGCGGCGAGGTGCATGGCCACCAGCGACGACGAGCACGCCGTGTCGACCGTGATGGCCGGTCCGACGAACCCGAGCTGGTAGGAGATCCGGCCGGACACCACGCTCGCCGCGTTGCCGGTGACCAGGAACCCCTCGACGTCGTCGGGGGCCTTGGTCACCAGCATCAGCGGGTAGTCCTGGCCGTTGCCGCCGAGGAACACCCCGGTGTGGCTGCCGCGCAACGAGGTCACGTCGATCCCGGCGCGTTCCACGGCCTCCCACGCGACCTCCAGGACCAGCCGCTGCTGCGGGTCCATGGCGATCGCCTCGCGCGGCGAGATCCCGAAGAACGCGGCGTCGAACCCGGTGGCGTCGCGGACGAAGCCGCCGTGCGCCGTGTTCGACTTGCCGCTGGCGGCCGGGTCCGGGTCGTACAGGTCCTCCGGCCACCCCCGGTCCTCCGGGAACGTCGTGAGGGCGTCGCGGCCCTCGGCGACCAGGCGCCACAGGTCCTCCGGAGACCGGACGTCACCGGGGTACCGGCACGCCATGCCGATGATCGCGATCGGTTCCGTCGTCGCCGACACGAGGTCCTGGTTCTGCCTGCGCAGCCGCTCGACCTCCTTGAGCGACGACCGCAGCGCTTCGACGTAGCGGTCCACGTCCGTCGTCATC
>DATMCA010001420.1:0-8538 GCA_035559015.1 Umezawaea sp.
CGGCAAACTTCCATCACTGAGCGCACGTGATCGACTACGGTTCGCTTCTTCGGGGTTTGCAGAAGACTCCTACCAACGGTGCTAACGCTGACCACACTTCTGTGTCAGGGTGTCGCCCTTGACAGGGTGTCGGGGGCCGTGTCGTGGGTCGACCATGGTTCGGGTGTGAGGAGACAGCACAGGTGAGAACACGGAAGATCGTTCCCTCAGCGCTGGTGGTGGCCACTACCGTGGCCTTGCTCGCGACGGGGACGCAAGCGGCGGGCGGGGCTCCCGCCACCGCTACCCAGCAGGGCACCACCGAGTACACGGTGATCCTGGAGGAGGGCCGCAACCGCGACATGGCGATCGGGGACATCCGCGCCGCCGGCGGTGAGGTCACCCGCGCGAACGACGCCGTCGGCGTGCTGACGGTGAAGGCCCCGGCGTCCGGGTTCATCGAGCGGGTGTCGGCGTCGGACGCCGTCCTCGGTGCCGCCCACGTGAAGCCGGTCGGCCACTCCCCCGCACAGCCCAAGGTCACGCGGGAGCAGGTCGAGCGGGCGGAGGTCGAGTCCGAGAACAAGGCCACCACGCCGAACGCCTCCCCCAAGGGCGCCAAGGCGAACACCGCGGGCATGGACCCCCTCGACGGCGACCTGTGGGGCCTGAAGATGGTCCGCTCGGACATCGCGCGCGCCAAGCAGGCCGGTGACAAGCGCGTCTACGTCGGCATCCTGGACACCGGTGTCGACGGCACCCACCCGGACATCGCGCCGAACTTCAACGAGAAGCTCTCGCGCAACTTCACCGTCGACATCCCGTTCGACTCCGACGGCGGCGAGTTCGACGGCCCGTGCGAGTTCCGCGGCTGCGTCGACCCCGCCAACCACGACGACGGCGGCCACGGCACGCACGTCGCAGGCACCATCGGCGCGGCGGCGAACGGCTTCGGCATCTCCGGTGTCGCCCCCAACGTGTCGCTGGTCAACATCCGCGGCGGCCAGGACGCGGGCTCGTTCTTCCTCCAGCCCGTCGTCGACGCGCTGACCTACGGCGCCGACGTCGGCCTCGACGTGATCAACATGTCGTTCTACGTCGACCCCTGGTACATGAACTGCAAGGCGAACCCGGCCGACAGCGCCGAGGAGCAGATCGAGCAGAAGTCGATCATCGCCGCCGTGCAGCGCGCGCTGAACTACGCGCACCGCAAGGGCGTCACGCTGATCGGCGCGGGCGGCAACAACCACGAGGACCTCGGCAAGCCCCGCACCGACGTGGTGAGCCCGAACTACCCGCCCGGCCACGCCCGTGACCGCGCGATCGACAACGCCTCCTGCCTCAACCTGCCGACCGAGGGCGACCACGTCATCTCCGTGTCCGCGCTCGGCCCGTCGACCGCCAAGGCCGACTACTCCAACTACGGCCTCGAACAGGCCTCCGTCGCCGCTCCCGGCGGCTGGTTCCGCGACGGCCTGGGCACCGACTGGTACCGGACCAACGAGAACCTGATCCTGTCGACGTACCCGAAGAACGTGGCGCTGGCCGACGGCGCGATCGACGCCGCGGGCGAGATCACGCCCGCCGGCCTCACCGCGGGCGTCAAGAAGGCCTGCAAGGACACCACCTGCGGCTACTACCAGTTCCTCCAGGGCACCTCGATGGCCGCCCCGCACGCCACCGGCGTCGCGGCGCTCATCGTCAGCCAGTACGGCAAGCGGGACGCCAATCACCCCGGCACGCTGACCCTGGCGCCGGACAAGGTCGAGAAGGTCCTCACCAAGACCGCGACCGCCCGCGCCTGCCCGGTCCCGCGCACCGTGTCGTACGTGAACGTCGGCCGCACGCCGGAGTTCGACGCCACCTGCGAGGGTGACACCAAGTTCAACGGCTTCTACGGCTACGGCATCGTGGACGCCTACGGCGCGGTCACCCGCGGCGGCAACTTCATCTAGTCGCTCCTCGCGAAGGGCCCCCGGTTCGCCGGGGGCCCTTTCGTATGCTCCGGGCGTGACGAGGTCGGCGGGGCGGAAGAGGCGGCGCAAGCAGGACCGGCGCGCCAGGGCGCGGGTGGCGCAGGACCGGACGCGGACGCGGAGGCCCAGCGGTCCTACGTGGTCAGCGGGCAAGGTGACGTTGTGGACGGTCCTGGGCGTCTTCGCGTTCATCGCGCTGGTGCCCGCGTTCTGGTACTGGATCGCGCCCGCGATCAGCGACCTCGTCGGGCCGGTCCCGGTGCTGGCCGTCATCACCGGCTGGCTGCCCGTGGGCGGTTTCCTGGCCGCGGTCGGGTTCTACCTGGTCAACCACGACGACCTGCTGGCGCGGACGCGGGTCAGGATGGCGTGGGTGCTCGGCGTGTGGGGCGTGCTCGCGCTGACCACGATGCCGGTGGACGTCAACTCACCGCCGTTGGTCCACGAGTACTACACCGGGCTCCAGGTCGGCTTCCTCGGCGCGCTCACGGGCGCGGTCCTGGTGCCGGTCGGCGTGTACGCGCTGTGGAAGCCGTTCCACCGGCGCAAGGAGCCCACGACGGCCGTCTGGGGCTACGCGTTCGCCGTCTTCGCGGTGGTCCTGCTGCTGCTCGCGGCGGCCCTGTCCTGGCTGACCTAGGAACGCCCTGGTGCGCGTCACGGCGTGACGCGCACCAGGAGTCCTATCAGGCCAGTGTCCTATCAGGCCAGTGCGGTGCCCAGCGCCTGCCAGTCGAGCACCGGGGCGGCGTGGTCGCGGATCGAGGCCAGCAGGCCCAGACGAGCGGCCTTCACGGCCGGGTCCTCCGCCATGACCAGCACCTCGTCGAAGAAGGTGTTGATCGGGGCGGTGAGCACGGCCGTGGCGGCGGCGAACACGGCCAGGCCGTCCGGGCGCGTGCCGAGGCCGGCGAACGCCTGGTGCAGCGCGACCTCGGCGGGCTCGGTCAACGCCGAGGCGTCGTAGCCCGCGGCGGTGTCGGCGGGCACGATCCGGCGCACGCGCTGGAGCGCCGCGACGAGTTCGCCGAACGCCGGGAGCGCGGCCAGCTCGGTGAGCTGCGCCAGGGTCTCGTCGGCCACCACCGGGGCGTCGGCGAGCGGCAGGACCGCGTTGACGAACCGGTGGTCGTGACCGGCGTCGAGCACGGCCTGCTCGTAGCGGCGGACGGCGAACTCGCGGGCCGCCGCGACAGTCTCCTCCGGCA
This sequence comes from Umezawaea sp., assembly GCA_035559015.1. Taxonomy (GTDB): domain Bacteria; phylum Actinomycetota; class Actinomycetes; order Mycobacteriales; family Pseudonocardiaceae; genus Umezawaea. The sequence goes on from DATMCA010001420.1 coordinate 3,164, forward strand.
CGTCCAGGCCGAGCTGCGCGCGGGCCGCGGACAACGCCACGGGCAGCGTGATGGCCCGCAGCTCCGGGAACGCCCGCAGGATGCTCACGGCGCCCAGCGCGGCCCGGCGCAGACCGAACGGGTCGGAGCTGCCGGTCGGGTTGGCCCCGATGCCGAACAGGCCCGCGAGCAGGTCGAACCGGTCGGCCAGCGCGAGCAGCGCGCCCGGCGTCGAGGCGGGCAGCGGGTCACCGGCGGACCGGGGCTGCTCCATCTCGAACAGGGCCTGGGCGACCTCGGGGGTCTCCCCCGCGTGCCGGGCGTACTCGCGGGCCATCGTGCCCGCCAGGCTGGACAGCTCGATGACCATCTGCGAGCCGAGGTCGAACTTCGCCAGGTCGCCCGCGCGCTTGAGCGTCGCCCCGCCGTCGCCCAGGTCGACGTGACCGGCGAGCGTGGCCGCCAGGGAGGCGATCCGCTCGGCGCGGTCGGCCATGGAGCCGAGCTTGTCGGCGAACGTCAGCTTCGCCAGGCCCGCCTTCATGTCCTCCAGGGGCGTCTTGAGGTCGGCGCGCCAGAAGAACGCGGCGTCCTCGTACCGGGCGCGCAGCACGGCCTCGTTGCCGGACCGCACGCGGTCGGCGTCGATCGAACCGTTGGCCACCGCGACGAAGTGCGGCAGCAGCTTCCCCTCGGCGTCCCGGACCGGCAGGTACCGCTGGTGCTTGCGCATCACGGTCGTGAGGATCTCGCCGGGCAGGTCGAGGTAGCGCTCCTCGAAGCCGCCCAGGATCGGCGTGGGCCACTCGACGAGGTTCGTCACCTCGGCCAGCACACCGGCTTCCGCGGTGAAGTCGACCGTGCCGCCGACGGACGCCGCCAGCTCGGTCGCGGCGGCCACGACCTTGGCCTGCCGCACCGACGCGTCGGCGTCGATCCCGTGCCCCGCCAGGAACTCCAGGTAACCGTCCGCCGTGGACACCTCCACGACCGGCTCGGCGGCCGTGCGGTGCACGCGGGTCGTGGTGCCCGCCTGGACCGTCGACACGGCGATCGGCACGGGCGTCGCGCCGAGCAGCGCGAGCAGCCAGCGGATCGGGCGGGTGAACGACAGCTTCGGGTCGTTCCACTTCATGTTCTTCTCGGACCGCAGCTCGCCGACGACCTCGGCCAGCAGTCCGCTGAGGACCTCGACCGCGCCGCGGCCGGTCTCGGTCTTGACCAGAGCGACGTGCTCGACGCCGTTCTCGGTCACCCGGCCCAGCTCGGACAGCTCGACCTTCTGGCCGCGGGCGAAGCCCTGCACGGCCTTGGTGGGCTCGCCGTTCGCGTCGAACGCGGCGGCGACCTTCGGCCCGCGCACGGTGCGCTCGGCGTCCGGCTCGCGCGGGGTCACGTCGGCGACCAGCACGACCACGCGGCGCGGGGTGCCGTGCACCTCGACGGCACCGTGGGTCAGGCGGGTGGCGGCCAGCTTGTCCGTGACGGCCGCGCGGACCGCGGCGACCGTGCGGGTCACCTCGGCGGGCGGCAGCTCCTCCGTGCCGATCTCGAACAACAGCGTCGCGGGCTCGGTGACGGTCGCGAACTCCGTCGGCGCCACGGCGAGCGCGGGCGTCTCGGCGACGCCCAGCGGGTGCCCCAGCTCGGCGCGGCGCTCGGCCCACAGGCTGGAGACCTCGCGGGCCAGGCCGCGCATCCGGGCGAACGCGCGGGCCCGTTCCGTGGTGCTGATGGCGCCACGTGAGTCGAGCACGTTGAAGGTGTGCGAACACTTGAGCACGTAGGTGTGCGCGGGCACCGGGAGGCGCAGGTCGAGCAGGCGCTTGGCCTCGGTGGCGTACTCCTCGAAGAGGCGCTTGTTGGCCTCTACGTCGGCGTCGTCCAGGTAGTACCGGCTCATCTCGTACTCGGCCTGGCCGAACGCCTCTCCGTAGGAGATGCCGGGCGCGTACGCGATCTTCTTGAAGTGGTCGACGCCCTGGAGCGCCATCATGATCCGCTCGATGCCGTACGTGACCTCGACGGACACCGGCTCCAGCGTCTGGCCGCCCGCCTGCTGGAAGTAGGTGAACTGGGTGATCTCCAACCCGTCCAGCCACACCTCCCAGCCCAGGCCCCAGGCGCCGAGCGCGGGCGAGGCCCAGTTGTCCTCGACGAAGCGGACGTCGTGCGCCCGGATGTCGATGCCGAGCGCCTCCAGGCTGCCCAGGTACAGCTCCTGGGGGTTGCCGGGGTCGGGCTTGAGGATGACCTGGAACTGGGTGTGCGTCTGGAGGCGGTTCGGGTTCTCGCCGTACCGCGCGTCGTCGGGGCGCACGCTGGGCTCGACGTACGCCACCCGCCACGGCTCCGGGCCGAGCACCCGCAGCACCGTCGCCGGGTTGAGCGTGCCCGCACCGACCTCGGTGTTGAAGGGCTGCACGACGATGCAGCCGCGATCGGTCCAGTACTTGGTCAGCGCCAGGAGCGCGTCCTGCATGGTCAGCACGGTGACAACCTTGGATGGTGGGGTGTGGGGCCGGTCGCAGTCTACGAAAGCGGGCTCGCGGGGGACGCCGCTGGTCAGCTACCCGACCGACCCGTATCACCACGGCGGAAACATGCCTGTGTCACCCTTTGCGCAACCTCGCGGACCGTACGGGCGTCCTACTGTGGCGTACCCGTGCGACCGTCGGAGCAGCGCTCACGAGTAGGAGATGGGTGTGGACAAGCGGCCGCCACGGCCAGGTGACGCGGGTGACCCCCGCGACCGATCCGTGCCTCCACGTCGTCCCGCCGCAGGTCAGCCGGGGCGCCCGCAAGGCAGAGCCGGCCGACCGGATCCCGCGCGCCGCCAGCCGCCGCCCGCCCGCCGCGAGCCCGTCGACCCGCCCGCCGCGCGCCGCGAGCCGGTGAGCCGCGCCGAGCCGCCGCGCCGCAAGCCGATCTCGGCCACGGCGCCGACCGAACGGGTCGAGCCCGCCCGCCCGGCCAGGCCCGCCGCCCGCCCCCAGGCCCGCCGCGTCCCGCCCCCACCCCCGCGGAGGGCGGCCAGCGGCGCGTCGGTCACCGGCAAGGTCGTCCTGTCGATGCTGTCGGTCGCGATCCTGCTGAGCACCGGCTACGCGTGGCAGAACCTCAAGTCGTTCACCGACAACCTCACGACCACGGACGTCATCGCCGACGGCGCGGGCGGGGAGAAGCCCGCCGACGGCGCGATCGACATCCTGATGGTCGGCATGGACAGCCGCACCGACGCCAAGGGCAACCCGCTCCCGCAGCAGATCCTGGACGAGCTCCAGGCGGGCGCCAGCGACGACGGCGGCCTCAACACCGACACGCTGATCCTGATGCACATCCCGAACGACGGGAAGAAGGCCGTCGCGATGTCGTTCCCGCGCGACTCCTACGTCAAGATCGCGAACGGCTACGGCAGGCACAAGATCAACTCGGCGTTCTCCTACGGCATGAACGACGCGGCGGAGGAGCTGACGGCGAAGGGCGGCCTCGACGCCGCGCAGATCACGGTCCAGTCCAAGAAGGAGGGCGCGAAGAACCTGATCGCGACCATCCAGGACCTCACCGGCGTCACCATCGACCACTACGCCGAGATCAACCTCGTCGGGTTCTACGAGATCACCAAGGCCATCGGCGGCGTCGACGTGTGCCTCACCGAGGCCACCCAGGACGACTTCTCCGGCGCCGACTTCGCGGCGGGCCCGCAGACCGTCGAGGGCAAGGCGGCGCTGGCGTTCGTCCGGCAGCGGCACGGCCTGCTGCGCGGCGACCTCGACCGCGTCGTGCGCCAGCAGGTGTTCATGGCGGGCCTGGCGAAGAAGATGCTCTCGGCGGGCGTCCTCTCGGACCAGACAAAGACGAAGAACCTCATCAACGCCGTCACCAAGTCCATCGTGCTCGACCAGGACTGGGACATCCTGAACTTCGCCAACCAGATGAAGAGCCTGTCCGGCGGCGCGATGGAGTTCCAGACCATCCCGACCGGCAACCCGGAGCTGGAGACCCCCGAGGACGGCCAGGCCATCGAGATCGACGAGGCCGAGGTCAAGCGCTTCGTCAAGAGCCTCACCGAGGAGCCCAAGCCCTCCGGCACCTCCTCCGCCCCGGCCAAGCCGTTCGACAACGGCACCGTGACCGTCGAGGTCCGCAACGCCTCCGGCGTCCCCGGCCTGGCGGGCCAGGTCCTCCAGGCGTTGACGGCGAAGGGCTTCGTGTCCGGCGACGCGGGCAACGCCGAGTCGAACACCAAGTCCTCCGTGGTGAAGTTCGGCAAGGGCGGCGACGAGGGCGCGGCGGCGGTGGTCACCGCGCTGGGCGGCGGCATCGAGACCGAGCAGGACAACAACCTCCAGGCGGGCCACGTGCGCGTGTTCGTGGGGTCCGGCTACGTGGGACCGGGAGCGCAGAACTTCGCGGGCGGCACGCGGATCGGCCTGGACGGCGCGCACCAGCAGCCCGCGGGCGAGGCCCCGATCACCGCGGACGGCGTTCGCTGCGTGAACTAGGACCTCTGACCAGCGCGAATCAGGCGTCGCCCGGTTCGGAAGACCCCCCGATGCACAAGGTACGACAGGGGTCTGACATTTTCGGCGCTCGGGTCCGGTCGTCGACCGGCCGGTGAACGCGTGACAGCCGACAGCCGTCGGGCAGCGAGTCGCTGCCCGACGGCTGTCGGCTGTCGGCTGTCGGCTGTCGGTCGCAGGGTCGCGCAAGCGGGGTCGTGAGGGGTCGCGAGAGGTCGTGAGGGACCACTTGAACCGACTATTCCTGCCCAACCGGGCAGCGGCGGTCACCCGGTCGCCACCCGCCCCGAGAGGCTTCCCAGGGCCTCGATCCCCCAGCCCATGGGCCCGACGGACCAAGCCGCTACGACGTCCCGAAAGCCTGAAAGGACTACTGACAGTACTACTCGGTTAGCCCGATCGGGCGATAAACCGGGCAAGTCACGTAATCAACCCACTTTTTCCACCTTTCCTCTGCGTTGGGGCCGAACACCCCACGTGGACGGGTGGAGGAAGTGACGGTGCAGATCGACACAGCGGCGTACCAGCGCGTGCTCGGTGATGAGCTCCGCAGCCTTCGCAAGCAGCGAGGATGGACCCGCAAGGAGTTGAACAGCCGGCTGCAGAGCGAGATCTCGCTCCAGACGCTGGCGACGTACGAGCTCGGCACGCGCCAGGTGTCCGTCGTGCGCCTGGTCGAGATCTGCGCGGCGCTGGCCGTGCCGGCGCACGAGGTGCTGGCGCGCGTGCACGAACGTGTGTTCGGCGACACACCCACGGGACACCTCTCGCTGAACCTGGTCGCGATCGTCGCGGACGAGCGCCCTGAGCTGCAACCTTTGCGGCGCTGGGCGCAGGGGCGGCTGCACTCGCTGCCGATGGGCCAGACCCCGC
>DATMCA010001421.1:0-5336 GCA_035559015.1 Umezawaea sp.
TGCCGCCGGGGCACACCATCGGAAGCCGTTCGGAGCTGACGCACATCGGCAGCAGCCCCGGCTTCCACAACCCCATGATCCCCAGCACGGTGTTGATCAGGAACAGCACCGCCGACGCCGCGATCAGCTTGTTCCGCAACGCCCGCGACCCGGCGTGCGCGAAGTCCGAGTTGTCGAACGCCGCCCGCAGCGCGTCCACCACGATCGCCCGCTCGATCGACGGCGTGAACTCACCGGGCCGCAACTCCTCCAGCGCCCTGCGCCGCGGATCGTCCTCGGGCAGGTTCGCCGCCACCCGCGCCTTCAACCCCGGAATCCGCCCCAGGAACCCCTTCTCCGCCGCGACGGTCGCGATCTCGGCCTCGTGGAGGGACCGCCAGGCCCGCTCGATGTGCCAGCCCGACCACCAGGAGGCGACGGCCTTCCACCGCGACTCCTTGCGCGTCAACATGTCCTCGACGACGGCCGCTTCCCGCTCCGCCGTCGTCCGCCACACCGTCCCCTCCGGGTCCACCGGGTCGGGAGGCCCCAACGCCGCCAGGTCGGCCCGGACGCGATCCAGCCGCGACTGCACCACCAGCCGCCAGTCCGTCACCTTCGGAGTTCGCTCCGCCATGGATTGATGGTGGCACCGAGCACCGACAAAAAAGCGATCACCCGAACGTGTGGTCGGATGAGATTCCCACCGAATTCATCCCACTGCCAAGGTTCTCGGGTGGAGTACAGCATCCCGGCGATCCGCAGGCTGCAACTGGGACGAACGCTGAGGGACCTGCGCAAGGCGGCGGGTCTGACGGTCGACCAGGTGGGCCCGGACCTCGACATGTCCGCCAGCACCCTCAACCGCTTGGAAAACGGCCGGGGCAGAGTCCACCCCTTGGTCATCAAGGGGGTGTTGGACCTCTTCGAGGCACCTTTCAGGCAGGTGGAGGAGGTCATGGCCCTGGCTCGCGAGGCATACCGCGACAACTGGTGGGTGCTCCAAGGCGTCAAGGCGAACAGCTACCCCGCGCTGGAATCGGAGGCGGCGGGGGTCCACAACTTCGAGTTGGCCGTCGTACCGGGCATCCTCCAGACCGAGCACTACGCGGCCGCTCTGTTCACGCTCGACAATGCGCGCGATCGGGACCGGAACTTGGCCATCCGGATGAACCGGGTGGCCAGGCTCACCGCCGAAAACCCACTCACCGTGCACGCGGTCATCGACGAATCCGCTCTCCACCGCCCAATTGGTGGACCAAAGGTCCAGAAGGCCCAACTCGGCCATCTGGTGGCGCTGTCCGACCTGCCCAGCATCACCGTGCAGGTGCTGCACACCTCCGCGGGCACGAACCTGGGCCTGCGGGGCGGGTTCAGCGTTCTGTCGTTCCCCCCGAGCACGATCGACGACCTCGGGTACCTCGACCACGCAGCGGGCAACCTGCAACTCGCCAAAACAGCCGACGTGAAAGAACTACGCCTCCGGTTCGACTCGATCGCTAGTGTCGCAATGACCGAAGGCGATTCGGTGGCCCTGCTTTCCCGACTCGCCAACGACTGACAGGGCGAGGGGACACCATGGAACTGAACTGGCGCAAGAGCAGCTACAGCGTCGAGGGCGGCGGCAACTGCGTCGAAGTCGCCCCCGTCCCCCACGGCACGGCGATCCGCGATTCCAAGAACCCCACCGGCCCACGCCTGGACTTTCCCACGACCGCGTGGCGGGCGTTCCTCACTGACCTGCCGGGCTGATCAGGTGGGTGCGCCGAACGGTCCGGCGCACCCCGTTCGGCTCACGGCTCCACGATCTCCTGCGTGTCGGACTGGTTCCACTGGCGGTCATCGGGCGACCAAGCGCCCTGCACTCCACTGACCAGTGGATCCACGAACGCCACAACGGCGTCCACGACCTCGGAGAACCGATCCGGCAAGTGGATGCCGTCGACACCTTGGCGCTTCTTGAACGCCAGGTAGACGCTTTGGCGGACTATGGCGAGGTCACCGATCGCCTCGGACAGCGGGCGCAGCACCACACCTCGGTGAGCAGTCGTGGCGTCCAGGGCGGCACGCATGTTCTGGTATGCCAGGGAATGCTTCCCGGTGAGCGTGTAGAGATCCACGTAGTCCCGCACTCTGCTGTTCGCAGAACCGAGGGCAATTGCCGTGCTGGTCTTCTCCGCGAGCACCGTTTCGACGGGGTAACCAAGGACCGGGACGTCCGGATCACCCGGTCGTTGCGACGGCAGGCCGATGAGCAGGGGTTCGGGGGTGACCGGGTCGCCGAAATTGATGTCGAGCTTGAGCTTCGCCCGGGCGCCGGACAACCGACAGTCCATCGTGATCCGCACACCGGTGTAGAGGTCTTCATCGCGGATCGACTGGGCGGTGATCGTGTCGACCAGGTACTCAACGCCATCGTCCAAGGACACCAATGCGATCTCCAGCACCCGTTCCCGTACGGTCGCTTCGTCATTGGCGAGGTGGCGGGCGAGCAGGTCGACGTCGGACGTGGGTCTGCGGGCCCCGAACACTGCGAGCAGCATCCCGCCCTTGAGGACGAACGAGCCCGCATGGTCGGAGGCGGCCAGCCTGGCGAGCCAGCGTTCGAGGACGTAGAAGATGAACAGCTCCTGCGTGGTGCGCCCCTCCATGCGGGCCCTCTTCTGCAGGTCGAGGTATACCTGGCCTGCCGTGCCGGCCCTCGTGACCCGGCTCATTCGGCGATCAACACGTCTATGACCGCGCGCACCGAACTGAGCACCTTCAAAGCGCGAGCGATGTCGAGCACCGCTCCCGGACGGGCAGCGCGGCTGCGGAGGTAGCGGCGTAGCGCAGAGAGCGCCAACGGGCTGCCCAGACTGGCTCGCAGTCGCATGAGGTCCACAACGGTCCTTTCCGGGCTGTACACACGTACCCACTCACCGGGTGCCACCTCCGCAGCCGTCAGGCCGATTTCGAAGGTGGCCACGGCGAAGCGGAACACTTCGACCGGAGGGAACCGGATGTGCGGGGGGCGGTGGTCGCGTGGCACGGCGATCTGAACGGCCGGAGGGATCTCGTCGGTCAGGTCGTGCAGTGCCGCGGCGGACACGCAGCAGACGACCGCCACCGGGGCTCGGTGGGTGATCGCCAGCAGGTCGGGGTGTGCGGCGGGTGGGGCGTCCGCCTTGCGGAACACCCCTCGCGAGAGTTGCACGACCTCGCCCTCGTCACGCAGGCGGTAGAGGTCGCGGACGTGCAGGCCGCGTTCCCTGGCCGTGAGCGTGGTGAAGGTGGCCGGAAGCTCGTCCCATGCCGCGTTCATGGATAGAAGTGTCGCCACCATGGGTCGATCTGGCAACACTTCTATCCAGCGACCTCACGCCGTCTGCGACGGCTCCACGATCTCGCGGAGCCTCGGCGGCATGCGCTTCTCCAGGCCGAACGGCTCCAGGTGGGCCTGGAGGACGCCGGTGAAGGCGCGCTCGACGCTCGTGGTGTCCCAGGTGTCGCTCTCCAGGATCGGCTGCTTGAAGTACGGGTGGCCGATCAGGTGCAGCTGGCGGCCGTTGCAGCGGATGATCTGGCCGGTGATGCCGACCGACGCCTCGGACAGCAGGAACATCACCAGCGGGGCGACCTTGCCGGGGATGCGGTCGGCCGGGATGGCGCGCAGGGAGCGCTCGGACTTCCAGACCATCCTCGTGTGGGCGACGGGGCACACCGCGTTGACGCGGATCCCCTCCCCCTCCAGGTCCAGCGCCCACGAGGAGCTGAGGGACGCCACGGCGCCCTTGGTCGCGGAATAGGTGGCCAGTTTCCGCTGGCCCAGGAATGCGCCGGACGAGATGTTCACGATCGACCCGCCGCCGCCGTGTTCGCGCATGGCGCGCATTGCGGCCATGCCGGTGTAGATGACGCCGAGGAGGTTCACCTCCACGACCTGACGGATCGTGTCGGGGTTGTCCTCCCACGGCAGGGTCTCGTAGTTCAGCCCCGCGTTGTTCACCAGGCCGTCGAGCCTGCCGAATTCGGAAACGGCCAGGCCGACGATCTTCTCGGCCTCGCTCGGGTCGGCGACGGTGTGCGTGCTGGCCACCGCCGTGCCGCCGTAGCTCCTGATGTGCGTCGCGACCTGTTCGGCCAGGTCACCGTCGTTGTCGTTGACCACCACGGAGGCGCCCGCCAGTGCCGCGTGCATCGCGTAGGCCTCACCCAGACCTCGACCGGCACCCGTGATGACCACTGCTTTTCCGTCAAGAATCCCCATTTGCGCGCCCAACTCTCGTCCCGGTTCCCCGACGAAAACCCAGCCGGGATGTTTCCGCCTTCGACCAGCGTGGGCCGGTTCCGAAGGCACCCGGATGAGGTTTCGGCGAGAAGTCGCTGAGCTGCGCTGAATGGCCCTGCGAACTTCGTCCGGACTAGTGGACTTGGCTAGTCAGTAACCGACCGTGACTCCGAGTTCACCAAAAGAGAAAGCGGGCCACTCAAGAGTGACCCGCTTTCCTTGTTATTGCAACTAGTCGTCGGAGAAGGTGAGGTTCCGGCCGTTCGCCGGGTCGAAGAGCTGGACCTTGTCGGCGTTGAACCAGATCTCGGTCTGCTCGCCCTCCCTGGCCCCGGAGGCCGCGGAGATGCGGGTGACGAGCGGGACGCCCGCGCTGCTCCCCGCGTCGGCCGTGCCCGAGTCGGCGGCCAGCTCGGCCAGCTCCGCGGACGTCGCCTGCTCACCGGAGAGGGTGAAGTAGGCGAACTTGTCCGAGCCCATGGACTCCAGCACGTCGACGTTGCTGGTGAACGTGTGCCCGCCGCCGCGCTGGTGCTCCTCGACGAGCTTGGAGTCCTCGAAGTGCTCGGGGCGGATGCCGACGATCACCTCGCGGGGCGCGTCGGCCGCCTCGGCCATGCGGCGGATGCGGTCACTGAGCGGGACGTCGCCCAGCGGGGAGCGCAGCACGCCGTTCTCCAGCCCGGCCGGGACGAAGTTCATCGACGGCGAGCCGATGAACCCGGCGACGAACAGGTTGGCCGGGTGGTCGTACAGGTACTGCGGAGCGCCGATCTGCTGCACCGCGCCACCCCGCATGACCACCACGCGGTCGCCGAGGGTCATCGCCTCGGTCTGGTCGTGCGTCACGTAGACCATGGTCGTGCCGAGCTGCTTCTGTAGCCGCGACACCGAGGTCCGCATCTGGACGCGCAGCTTCGCGTCCAGGTTGGACAGCGGCTCGTCCATGAGGAACGCCTTGGGGCTGCGGACGATCGCCCGACCCATCGCGACGCGCTGCCGCTGCCCACCGGAGAGGTTGGACGGCTTGCGGTCGAGGTGCTGGCCGAGGTCGAGGATGTCCGCGGCGTCGTTGACCTTCTTCTCG
>DATMCA010001422.1:0-2305 GCA_035559015.1 Umezawaea sp.
CCCGGACCTTCACGTGGATCGCGTCGATGAAGATCACCGGGTACACCACGTCCAGCGGCCGGTTCTGCCACTCGGTCATGCCCTCGGCCACCTTGTCGGTGATCGAGGAGATGGTCTGTCGGGACGCCTCGGCGCCGGTCAGCCGCTTCTGTCGCTTGGTCACGATCCTCGGTTCGAACTCGGCGTTGCGGTCACGGGGCACGTCGATCTCCACCGGGCCGACGTCGGTGAGCACGGTTTTGGAACGGGTGCCGTTGCGTGAATTGCCCGTCCCGCGGCCGGCCGGGTCGTGCCTGTCGTAGCCCAGGTGGTCGGTGATCTCGCCTTCCAGGGCGGACTCCAGCAGTCGCCTGGTCAACTGCTGCAGCACCCCGCCCTCGCCGGTCAGCTTGAGCCCACCGGCCTTGGGCTGTCCCACCAACTGGTCGATCAACCGCTCGTCCAGGTCGTCCAGGCCCGACTCGGGCTTCGGGTCCTCAGCGTGCTCCACGCCGGACATCATCTCGGTCATCAGGTGCACTTCCATTTACAGTCCCATGCCGCGTGGTGAAGTGCGGAGAAATCAGTGTGAGGATGACGGCGGCGGTGAGTAGGTTCGCGTGTGTGACGCGAGACGAGGTGTTGCAGGACCGGCCGCATCGACGGGTGGAGCGGATCGGCGATACCGTCCGCAGGCCCACCTACCCGTGGTCGCCTGCGATCCATGCTCTCCTTCAGCACCTGGAGGCTGTGGGATTCCGGTACGCACCTCGGGTGTTGGGGCTGGACGAGGACGGTCGTGAGGTCCTGACCTACGTGCAGGGCGAGTCCGGACCGCAGGGCTGGGCCAAGGTGGTCGACGACGCCGGTCTGGCGAGGTTCGCCCGGTTGCTGCGTGACTACCACGACGCGGTGCAGGACTTCGTTCCGCCTGACGAGGTCAGCTGGTCCACCGGCGAGGTGGGGCTGGGTGACCACGAGGTGATCTGCCACGGTGACTTCGGCCCGTGGAACGTCGTCTGGCAGGGCGAACGTCCGGTTGGCATCCTCGACTGGGACTACGCCCGTCCGGCGTCGCGAATCCACGACATCGCCTACGCGTTGGAGTACGTCGCGCCGTTCCGCGATGACGCCGAGTGTCTCCGGTCGTTGCGCTATCCCGAACCGCCCAACCGGCGGCACCGCGTGGAGTTGTTCGCCGGCACCTACGGTCTGACGTCCACGTCGGGGCTCGTCGATGCCGTAATCGAGGTCCAGCGAGACGGAATCGAACAGGTCAGCACGTTGGCCAACGCCGGAACTCAGCCCCAGATCGACTGGGTCGCCGAGGGCCACCTCGAGGAGTTGGAGAGCAGGGTCGCCTGGAGCCAGGCCAACAGGCACTTGTTCGAGTAGCAGATCTGGACGAGTTCCACCCAGCACTCGCAGGTACGCCTTGACGTCCCGGCACTCCCCAGACTCCCACACCCGCAGTGGTTCGGCGATGTCCTCAAGCACCAGCCCAAGCCCCTTGGCCGAGACGATAAATCCCAGCCGCCGCACGTCGCCCTCGTCATAGACGCGGTTGCACTTACCGAAAACCTCATCCACGCAAAGGTGACAGGGGTCCACAGAGACCCATGCACCGATGCGGTCATGATCATGCTGCTGCCGATGAGCACGGCATGATGACCAGCGATGCTGCTTTGGCTGTCCTACCTCAGCGTGACCAACGCGTTCGCGAGCCCTTCCGTGCACGAACTGGACTGTCAGGCTCCCACTGGTCCTGGGCCAACCCAACGGGGTCACGTCAATTCCGCTGCGCGCAGTACGGCTCTACGACTTGCCGGTAGGGCGCCGTCCGGGCAGGACCACCGCGGCAGCGGTCAACAAGGCTGTCGGCGGTCATCGGGGTTGAGGTTCGTTGCTCTCGCGGCAGTAGCGGGCATGGGCAATCTCACCCATGGTCGGGTGGGCAAAGTTGGACGCTTATCGGCCCACTGTGCCTGTGCAAGCATCGGGTCCTGGAAGGGAAGTCGTGATACGCGAAACACCATCGACACCGGCGCCGCGGTGACATCCGATACGGAAGGGATACATCATGAAACACGCGCTTCTCAAGAGAGTCTCGAAGGCTCTGGCCTTGGTTACCACGCTCTTGTTGGTGGTTTCTTTGACCACTGCAACGCCCGCTCAGGCGAGCATCGTGCAAGTGTGGGACAGCGTTGAGGGTGCCACCCCGTGGACTCGCTGGCAGGGCGGCGGTTCCGGTGACGGTGTCGCCGGCTACGACATCAACGGCGGGGTCGCCCGCTCCGGCGCCAATGACGGCTGGCTTTTTGTCGGC
>DATMCA010001423.1:0-14021 GCA_035559015.1 Umezawaea sp.
GAGCGGCGGGCGTCAGCTCGGCCGCGTCGTGCAGCGCCACACCCCGAAGCTCGACGTCCCGTCCGCGGGGAGCGCAGCTCAGGTGCGTGCCGAGGCTCCCCAGCACGTCGACCAGCCGATCAAGGGCGACCACGAACCGGATCCTAGGTCGGCCCTGTTGTGCACACCCCGCTTCGGCGGGTGTTGGATGGGTATCGATGGTGGGACGATGAAAGTGGAGGTGGTGTCGTGAGCACATCCGAGCGTGACGACACCCCGGTGCTCATCACCGAGGCCGCTGTGTCCCTCGACGAACAGCACAAGGCCCGGAAGCGCAAGTACGCGATCATGATGAGCGCGCGCATCCCGTGCATCATCCTGGCGATGGTCTTCATCGACATCTGGTGGCTCGCCGTCGCGTTCCTCGTGCTGTCGATCCCGCTGCCGTGGATGGCCGTCCTGATCGCGAACGACCGCCCACCGCGCAAGTCCGAGAAGGCCAACCGCTACGAGCGGGAGCGCAAGGCCATCACGGCCTCGGGCAAGGATCACCGGGTCATCGACGGCTGAGGCCCCACCAGGGTCACGGCCCGCGCGCTCGCCCGGATCCCACCGAGCAGCGCGTCCCTCTTGGGCACGCCCCGCTGCCACGCGGCGAGGAACCCGGCGTCGAACGCGTCGCCCGCGCCCGTGGAGTCGACGCACTCCACGAGTTCGGCGGGCACCGACACGATCTCGTCCTGGTCGACCCAGCTCGCCCCGTCCGCGCCGGACGTCAGCACGACCGCGCCCACGACGTCCAGCAGCGCCTTCGCCGCGGCGGGGTCGGCGGACCCGGTGAGGGCGATCAGCTCCTCCGCGTTCGGCATCAGGAAGTCGACACCGCGCACGTCGTCCAGGAACCCCTCGGGGTCCAGGTCCAGCAGCACCGACGCCTGCGGGTCCACCGACGTCGTCAGCCCCGCCTCCTTCGCCGCGGCCAGCGCCGCCAGCGCGGCGGGCTTGGAGGACGCGTCCAGCAGCACGTAGCCGGACAGGTGCAGGTGCGTCGCGTCCGCCAGCAGCCCCGGATCCAGGTCGGCGGGGGAGAAGCGGGCGTTCGCGCCCCGGTCCGCCAGCATGCTTCGCTGGCCTTGGGGGTCGACCAGGCACACGACGCAGCACGTCGCGGCCTCCGGGTCGACGGCGAACGCGCACCGCACGCCCGCCGCGGTCAGCTCGGCGTGCACCTGGCGGCCCGCCGCGTCCGCGCCGACCCGTGCCACGAGCACCGGTAGGGCGCCGCACTCGGCGAGCCACGCGGCCGTGTTAGCGCCCGCGCCACCGGGTTCGATGGTCACGTTCGCCCGCACGTCACCGCCGTGCGGGATGGGGCCGACGTGCCGGGCGACGACGTCCAGCCCGGCGTCGCCGACCACGACGATCGTCACGGGGCCAGCTCCACGGCGACCTCGGCCGCGAGCCGCGCGTTGGACATGACCAGCGCCTCGTTGGTGTCGAGGCTCACGCCGCCGCTGGCGCCGTGGAAGTGCTCCAGCAGCACCGGCGTCACGTTCTTGCCGTGCACACCGCGCGCCTTCAGCAGCTCCAGGCCGTCCGCGAGCAACCGGTCGTGCAGGTCGCGGTCCATCTCGAACTCGAACGGCACCGGGTTGGCCAGCAGCACCCCGGAACGGCCGGGAACGCGGTCGCGGTGCGCGGCCACGACGGCGGCGACGTGCTTGGGGTCGTCCACCCGCCACGGCACGTCGAACTCCGATTCACGCAGGTAGAACGCGGGGAACCGGTCGACCCGGTAGCCGAGCACCGGTACCGAGCGGGTCTCCAGCAGCTCCAGGGTCGCGCCGATGTCCAGCACCGACTTCACGCCCGAGCACACGACCAGGACCGGTGTGGTGGCCAGCACGTCCAGGTCGGCCGAGACGTCCCAGGAGTCGTGCGCGCCCCGGTGCACCCCGCCGAGCCCGCCCGTGGCGAACACGTGCACACCGGCGGCGTCCGCGAGGGCGGCGGTGCTGGCGACCGTCGTGGCGCCGTCGCGGCCCAGCGCGTACGCGGGCCCGAGGTCGCGGCGGGACAGTTTCACCAGGTCGTTGGCCGGATCGCAGACTCGGTCCAGCTCGTTGGTGCTCAACCCGACGACCGGAACGCCGCTCAGCACGGCGATCGTCGCGGGCACCGCGCCCGCCGCGCGCACGACCGCCTCCAGCCGTCCCGCGACCTCGCGGTTGCGGCCCGGCGGCAGCCCGTGGGCGAGGATGGTGCTCTCCAGCGCCACCACTGCCCGGTTCTCCGCCAACGCGTCGGCGACCTCTTCGGCGATCCTGGTAGTCGTCACGAGCGGTAATCATTGCCGACCGAGCCGCTAGGCCGAAAACGAGCGGTGGGGCATCATGGTGCGGTGAGCACTTTGACCCAGACGCTTCCGGAGACCGACGAGCGGTCCCAGGGCACCGACTCCACCGGTGACGACTCCCCGAAGATGTTCCACTACGTGCGCAAGGCCAAGATCGCGGAGAGCGCGGTCATGGGCACGCACGTGGTGGCGCTGTGCGGCGAGGTCTTCCCGGTCACCAAGTCGGCCAAGCCCGGTTCGCCGGTGTGCCCGGACTGCAAGAAGATCTACGACGGCCTGCCGCCCGGCGGCGACGACTAGGACGCCCGTCCGACGACCTCGGCGCGCGCGGGCCCACCGCGCACGCCGAGGTTCCGGGCGTCGCGGTGAATGTAGTCACGAAGTATGACTATCCCGGTTGGTGACGGTATGGTTCCGCTCGTCGTGCGATGACGAGGAGGACGACCATGCCGACCACCGTGGAACTCACCCGCTTCCGCGTCGACCCCTCGAAGGTCGACGCCCTGCTCGCGGCCCGCCCGGCGATGCTCGCCGACTTCCGCGAGGACCGCGCCGGGTTCCTGGACGCCGACCTCGTCCGCCTCCCCGGCGGCGAGTGGCTGGACGTCGTCCGCTGGCGCACCCCGGAGGACTTCGCGGCCTCCCGAGAGAAGGGCCCCAACCGCCCCGGCATCGCCGCGTTCTTCGCCGCCATCGACTCGCTCGTCAGCGCCGAGGAAGGTGTCTCGGCGTGACCGACCCGGTGGTCGTCTGCTTCGGCGACTCGCTGACCGAGGGCACCGGCACCACAGCGGGCCACAGCTACCCGGACTTCCTGTCCGGCAGGCTCGGCACGGAGGTGTGGAACGCGGGCATCGCGGGCAACCGCCTGCTCCAGCCCGGCTTCGGCGCCTCCGGCCTGACCCGCTTCGCCGCCGACGCCCTCGACGTCCCCGGCGTCACGCACGTTGTCGTCGAGCTGGGCGTCAACGACCTGGGCATGACCCCCGCGCCCACCGCGGACCAGCTCGTCGAGGGCCTCACCACGCTGGCCCGCGCCGCCCGTGCCAGGGGCGTCGTCCCGATCGGCGCGACCCTGCCCCCGACCGGCGGCACCCCCTACGAGGGTTTCGACACCCCGGAGTTCGCCCTGGCCAGGCAGGCCGTCAACACCTGGGTCAGGTCCTCCGGGGAGTTCGCGGCGGTCGTCGACGTCGACCGCGCCCTCCGCGACCCGGACCGCCCGACCCGCTACCGGGCGGACCTCGACAGCGGCGACCACCTGCACCCGAACGACGCCGGGGCCGAGGCCATCGCCCGATCGGTCGACCTCGAAGTGTTCCGCCGGCCGACCGACCCTAAGCTCCCCCCATGGCCAGGTACTTCGACGTTCATCCGGACAACCCCCAGAAGCGGTCGATCAGCCAGGCCGTCGACCTGATCCGGAACGACGGCCTGATCGCCTACCCCACCGACTCGTGCTTCGCGCTTGGCTGCCGGCTCGGCAACCGGGCGGGCATCGACCGCATCCGCGAGATCCGGCACCTCGGCGACGGCCACCACTTCACCCTCGTCTGCCAGGACTTCGCCCAGCTCAGCCAGTTCGTCTACGTGGACAACGCGGCCTTCCGGGCCATCAAGGCGGCCACCCCCGGCAGCTACACCTTCATCCTCCCGGCGACGAAGGAGGTGCCGAAGCGCCTGATGCACCCGAAGAAGAAGACCGTCGGCGTCCGCATCCCCGACCACACGGTCGTCCAGGCCCTGCTCGCCGAACTCGGCGAACCCCTCCTGTCCAGCACCCTGCTCCTCCCGGACCAGGAGGAGCCCATGACCCAGGGCTGGGACATCAAGGAGCGGCTGGACAACGTCGTCGACGCCGTCATCGACTCGGGGGAGTGCGGCACCGTGCCCACCACCGTCATCGACTACTCCAGCGGCGAACCGGAGATCGTCCGCGTCGGCGCGGGGGACCCCAGCCGGTTCGAGTAGGTCAGTTCGGCGTCGTGCGGGGCGGCACCGGCAACGGTGTCGTCAGGTGCGTGTCCGCGGGCGAGGGCGCGGTGCCCACGTCGTCCGACGGCGCGGCGGGCTGTTCGGGGATCTTGGACCCCTGGTTCTCGTCCGCCCGGATCCGCTCCGCCGCGCGCTCCATCTCCAACCGGCGCCACCGCCGCCGCTGCCGCCGGGTCATCCGGGCGGGCCACATGTCCTGGATCGCGCTGTTGAAGTACGCGCCGATGGTGATCGCCAGGCCGATGAAGTAGGCGAACAGCAGGAACGCGATGGGCGTGGCCAGGGCACCGTAGGTGTAGCCCGTGGTGGTGATCCACTGGATGTACAGCCGCAGCCCGATGCTGGAGGCCAGGAAGACGGCCATGGCCAGCACCGCGCCGGGCATCAGGCGGTGCCACGGCAGCTTGCGCGGCAGCGACAGCTTGTACAGCGTCGTCAGCGCGAGGATCAGCAGCACGGCCAGGCCGGGGTAGTAGAAGACGCCGATCCAGTACGACACGGTGTTCTGCCAACTGGTCGGCAGGAACTCGGTCAGCAGGTCCGGGCCCAGCGCCAGCACCGGCAGCCCGACGATCAGCAGCACCAGGCTCGCCATGTACAGCAGCAGGGCGAAGATCCGCTGCCACACCTCGTTCCGCACGCCGTACTGGTCGTGCGCCACGGTGATCGCGTCGACGAACGAGGACATCGCCGACGAGCCGGCCCACAGCGAGATCACGAAACCGATCGAGACGATCTCGCCCTTGCCCGTGGTGAGGATCTGGTCGACCGTCGGCTCGATCACCCCGGACACCACGTCGCCGCTGAAGATCGTGCGGCAGAAGCCGATGATCTTCTCCTTGACCTGGCTCACGACCTCCGGCCCGAGCCAGTCGCCGAGGTAGCCCATGCTGCCCAGCAGCCCCAGCAGCAGCGGCGGGAACGAGAGCGTCTGCCAGAACGCGGCCTCGGCCGCCTCGGAGAACAGGTTGCCCTGCCACGCCTTCTGGAGCGTGCGCGCCAAGAGCCGCCCTGGCCCACGGCGCACCGGCTCCTGCGCGGTGGTGGGCGAGGAGCGCCTGCTGTCGTCGGTCGGCAAACTCATCGCGAGGTCAAGCATGGTGCATGGCGGGAGGTTTCGCGGCACTGGCGGGCCGAACACCGTTGGTCGTGACACGGGTGTGACGAAGTTGCCCCCGGTTCCCACCTGGTGGTTTCCGGTTCCCGGCGGGTCGGGTCCGCCCTCGGTGTCGGGCGAACTCGTCGTGAACGGGTAGGCTGAACGCTGCCCTCACCGGGCTCCCGCGCCGTCGCGGGACTCCACCGGACTGAGGGCATTCGACTGTCACAGCACACCTTTGACCTGCGCTGAAGGAGCGATGAGTTCGTGGCACAGCCCGACACGCAGGTTGTTGAGTCCCCGGCCGCCCAGCGCCCGCTGCGGGCGTGGCAGCGCCGGGCGCTGACGAAGTACCTGGCCGCGAAGCCGAAGGACTTCCTCGCCGTGGCGACTCCCGGCGCGGGCAAGACCACGTTCGGCCTGCGGGTCGCGGCCGAGCTGCTGGCCGACCGGACCGTCGAGTCGATCACGATCGTCGCGCCGACCGAACACCTCAAGCACCAGTGGGCGCAGGCCGCGGCGGCGGTGGGCATCGCGATCGACTCGAACTTCCGCAACACCAACGCCGTCACCTCCCGCGACTACCACGGTGTCGCGGTGACGTACGCGCAGGTCGCGGCGCACCCGACGCTGCACCGGGTGCGCACCGAGAACCGCAAGACGCTGGTGATGCTGGACGAGGTCCACCACGGCGGCGACGCGAAGTCGTGGGGCGACGCGATCCGCGAGGCGTTCACGCCCGCCGTGCGCCGGCTGTCGCTGACCGGCACCCCGTTCCGCAGCGACGACTCGCCCATCCCGTTCATCTCCTACGCGCCGGGCGGCGACGGCCTGATGCGCAGCCAGCCCGACCACTCCTACGGCTACTCCGACGCGCTGCGCGACGGCGTGGTCCGGCCGGTGATCTTCCTGGCGTACTCCGGCGAGGCGAGCTGGCGCACCAGCGCGGGCGAGGAGTTCACCGCCCGGCTCGGCGAGCCGCTGACCACGGAGCAGACCGCGCGGGCGTGGCGCACGGCGCTGGACCCGAGCGGCGACTGGATCAAGTCGGTGATCACCTCCGCGGACACGCGCCTGACCCAGCTGCGCAACGGCGGCATGCCCGACGCGGGCGCCATGATCATCGCCACCGACCAGACCACCGCGAAGGCGTACGCGGAGGTCCTGGAACGCGTCACGGGCCACACGGCGACCGTCGTGCTGTCGGACGACCCCAAGGCGTCCGGGCGCATCGCCGAGTTCTCGCAGACGACCGAACGCTGGCTGATCGCGGTCCGGATGGTGTCCGAGGGCGTCGACGTGCCGCGGCTCGCCGTCGGCGTCTACGCGACCAGCTCGTCCACCCCGCTGTTCTTCGCCCAGGCCATCGGCCGGTTCGTGCGCCAGCGGGCCAAGGGCGAGACGGCCAGCGTGTTCCTGCCGAGCGTCCCGGTGCTGCTGGGGCTCGCCAGCGAGCTGGAGCAGCAGCGCGACCACATCCTCGGCAAGCCGCACCGCGAGAAGGACGGCTGGGACGACGAGCTCCTGGCCGACGCGAACCGCACCAAGGACGAGGAGGGCGAGGAGGAGAAGGCGTTCACCTCGCTCGGCGCCTCGGCCGAGCTGGACCAGGTCATCTACGACGGCTCCTCGTTCGGCACGGCGGCGTTCCACGGCAGCGACGACGAGCAGGAGTACCTGGGCCTCCCCGGCCTCCTGGAGCCCGACCAGGTGCGCGCGCTGCTGCGGCAGCGCCAGGAGCACCAGCTGGTCGAGGTCGCCAAGCGCAAGGCCGCCGAACCGCCCGCGCCGCCGCGTGCCGCGCGTCCGCAGGGCGTGCAGGAGCAGCTGGCCGCGTTGCGCAAGGAGCTGAACACGCTCGTCGCGATGCACCACCACCGGACCAAGAAGCCGCACGGCAAGATCCACAACGCCCTGCGCGAGCACTGCGGTGGCCCGCCCACCGCCATGGCGACGATCGAGCAGCTCGAAGAGCGCATCGCGACGTTGCGGTCCTGGTAGTTCCGCGGTCCGTTTTGTCGGGTGTTCGTTGCCCGCGCGCCATCTGTTCGCTCTCCGGTTCCCGCGCGTTCGCCAACCGGACATGCACCTGAATTCGAGCCATCATCCGTGCGCATCAATTGAGACGGTCGACACACTGCGCAACCGGTTAAGGTGACCGAGCGTGACGTCGAGATGCATTTGCAGTAGTCACATGTCGGCTCGGTTACCGCTCCGTTGCAGCATCGTGCCTTCTTTATCGATGCAGTGTGGTTCCGGTCACCCGGTCCGAGGGCATACGTTGTGCGCCACAACATTTTCTGTCCGGTCCTCGGGCAGAGCAGTGAAAGGGATGGCGGATGCGCAGCAAGAGCCTCGCCCTCATCGCCGTAGGCACCGGCCTTGCCGTGGCCATGACGGCGTGCGGTGCCAACAGCTCGACCGGTGGGGGCACTACCACCGGCACCAGTGACACCGGTAGCGCGGCAGGCGGCACGAAGGTCGGTGTGATCCTTCCGGAGACCGCCTCTTCCGCCCGCTGGGAGGGCTTCGACAAGCCCCTCCTCACCGCCGCGCTCAAGGCCGAAGGCCTGGACGCGGACATCCAGAACGCCCAGGGCGACAACCAGAAGTTCACCACCCTGGCGGAAGGCATGATCAACGCCGGCGTCAAGGTCCTGATCATCGCGTCCCCGGACTCCTCCGTGGGTGCCGCTGTGGCCGCCAAGGCGGACGCCCAGGGCATCCCGGTCATCGACTACGACCGCCTGAACCTCGGTGGCACGTCGAAGTACTACGTCTCCTTCGACAACGTGAAGGTCGGCGAGCTCCAGGGCCAGGGCCTCGCGACGGCGCTGAAGGGCAAGAAGGGCGCCGAGGTCATCCAGATCGAGGGCGCCCCGACCGACAACAACGCCACGCTGTTCACCGAGGGCCAGGAGAAGATCCTCAAGCCGCTCTACGCCTCCGGTGACCTGAAGCTGGTCCAGTCCCAGCCGATCGAGAAGTGGGACAACCAGATCGGCGGCACCGTCTTCGAGCAGATCCTGACCGGCAACGGCCAGAAGGTGGACGGCGTCGTCGCCGCCAACGACGGTCTCGCCGGCGCGGTCATCACCGTGCTGAAGAAGTTCAACCTCAACGGCAAGGTGCCGGTCACCGGTCAGGACGCCACCCCGGACGGCCTCCAGGCCGTGCTCCGCGGCGACCAGTACATGACCGTCTTCAAGCCGATCAAGGCCGAGGCCGAGGCGACCGCCAAGCTGGCCGGTCTCCTGGCCAAGGGTGACACCGCGGGTGCCGACAAGATCGCCACCGGCAAGACCAAGGACACCACGGGCAACCGCGACGTCCCCTCGGTCCTGCTCGACGCGCAGCTGATCACCAAGGACAAGGTCAAGTCCGTGGTCGACGCGGGTGCCGTCAAGGCCTCCGAGATCTGCGTCGCCGACCTGGCGGCCGTCTGCACCGAGCTGGGCATCAAGTAGCCAGTCGCTTCACCGCAACCGCCGCGGTGGGTGCCAGCCCCCGACTGGCACCCACCGCGGTTTCCGCCGCAGGACCCAGGTTTTGGAGGAAAGCCGTGAGCGAGCCGATTCTCGAGCTGCGCGGCATCAACAAGAGCTTCGGACCCGTGCACGTGCTGCACGACATCGACTTCACCGTGCGGGCCGGAGAGGTCACCGCGCTCGTGGGTGACAACGGCGCCGGCAAGTCGACCATGGTCAAGTCCATCGCCGGTATCCACCCGATCGACTCGGGCGAAGTCCTGTTCGAAGGTCAGCCGGTCAACATCCACAGTCCCCGCGAAGCGGCCGACTACGGCATCGAGGTCGTCTACCAGGACCTCGCGCTGTGCGAGAACCTGGACATCGTCCAGAACATGTTCCTCGGCCGGGAGCGCGGCAAGTACGGGCTGCTCGACGAGGCCGACATGGAGAAGGCGGCCCGCAAGACGCTCGCCTCGCTGTCCGTGCGCACCGTCAAGTCCGTCCGCACGTCCGTGGCGTCGCTCTCCGGCGGCCAGCGCCAGACCGTGGCGATCGCCAAGTCCGTGCTGTGGGACAGCAAGGTCGTGCTCCTCGACGAGCCGACCGCCGCACTCGGCGTGGCGCAGACCCGCCAGGTGCTCGACCTGGTCCGCAGGCTCGCCGAACAGGGCCTCGGCGTGGTGCTCATCAGCCACAACATGAACGACGTCTTCGAGGTGTCCGACCGCATCGCCTGCCTGTACCTGGGGCGCATGGCGGCTCAGCTGCCGACCAAGGACGTCACCCACGGACAGGTGGTCGAGCTGATCACCGCTGGTCGCTCCGGCGACCTGGGCATCGCCCGCCCGGAAACCGCGACCATCTGATGCCTGAGGACCTGAGCATGACTGACACACCTACCGGTGAGAAGGCCCCCGACACCGGGGCCATTTCCGACTTCGGCATCGACACGACGTCGAAGTCGGCCGGCGAAGCGCTGCGCGAGTACTGGGCCAAGGTCCGCGGCGGCGACTTCGGTTCACTGCCCGCGCTCCTCGGCCTGTTCGTGCTGGTGATCTTCTTCAGCGCGCAGTCCGACACCTTCCTGACGCTGGGCAACATCTCCAACCTGCTGGCGCAGGGCGCGGGCATCGTGATCATCGCGATGGGCCTCGTCTTCGTGCTGCTGCTCGGCGAGATCGACCTGTCGGCGGGTACGGCGTCCGGTGTGGCCGCCTCCGTCATGGCGCTGCACCTGGTCAAGAGCGGCAACATGCTGTCCGCCTTCGGCGACGGCGTCTTCTACATCACCTGCGCGTTCATGGTGATCGCCGCCGTGCTGTCCGCACTGCTGCGCATCTGGCCGGGTGTCGTCCTCCCGGTCGTCGGCCTGGTGATCCTCCTGATCGGCGTGCCGCCGAACGCGTGGGTCGAGATGCTGCTCGCGCTGTGCATCGGCACCTCGATCGGCAGCCTCACCGGCTACCTCGTCGCGAAGGTCGGCATCCCGTCCTTCGTCGTGACCCTCGCGCTGTTCCTGGCGTGGGGCGGCGTGGTGCTGAAGTACATCGGCCAGGGCGGCACCCTGCCCATCCGCAACGACAAGGTGCTGTTCAACGTCGCCAACGGCAACCTGAGCACGCTCAACAGCTGGCTCCTCTTCCTGCTGGCCGCGGGCGGGTACGCCGCGGTCGTGCTCGGCAGGCACTTCTCCCGCCTGCGCAAGGGTCTCGTCGCCCAGCCGACCCCGCTCGTCCTGATCAAGGTCGGCGCGGTCGTCGTGCTCGGCGCGGCCGCCACCGTGCTGCTGACCCAGAACCGCGCGGTCAACCCGACCGTGACCATCCTGGGTGTGCCGTACGTGGTGCCGATCGTCCTCGCGCTGCTCACGCTCGGCACGTTCGTCCTGGACCGCACCCAGTACGGCAGGCACATCTACGCGGTCGGCGGCAACGCCGAGGCCGCTCGACGTGCCGGCATCAACGTGGCCAAGATCCGGATGAGCGTCTTCGTGATCTGCTCGTCGGTGGCCGCGCTCGGCGCCATCGTGTACTCCTCGAAGGTCGGCTCGGTCGCACCCGACTCCGGTGGCGGCAACACGCTGCTGTTCGCGGTCGGTGCCGCGGTCATCGGTGGCACCTCGCTGTTCGGCGGCAAGGGTCGCCTGCGCGACGCGGTCATCGGTGGCGCGGTCATCGCGATCATCTCGAACGGCCTCGGCCTGCTCAAGCAGGAGGCCGCGGTGGTCTCCATCGTCACCGGTCTCGTGCTGCTGCTGGCGGCCAGCGTGGATGCGTTGTCGCGTCGTCGTTCGGCCGCTTCGTAGCAAGCGGTGACATCACCGACCGCGGGTGCCCGGCCCGACGAGGTCCGCAGGCACAACCGCACGGCGCTCCTGCGCCGGTTGCACGTCGACGGTCCGTCCACCAGGGCATCGCTGGCGGCTGAGCTCGGGCTCAACCGCAGCACGATCAAAGCCCTGGTGGACGGGCTCGCCGAAACCGGCGTGGTCGCCGAACGGGTACCCGCGCAACGCAGCGGGGCCGGCAGGCCTTCGCTGCTGGTCCTCCCCCAGCCCCACGCGGCCGTGGTCCTGGCCATCGACATCCGGGTCGAGCAGGTCGCCATGGCGATGGTGGGGCTGGGTGGGGAGATCATCGGCAGGGACAGCTGGAACCTCCACACCCGCACCCGCGATCCCCGCGAGGTCATCACCCACATCGTCGAGTCGGCGAAGCTGCTCAGCGACGAACTGGACCTCCAGCCCGTCGCGGTCGGCGTCTCGGTCTCCGGTGTGGTCCGCCGCTCCGACGGCTGGGTGCACGAGGCGCCGAACCTGCACTGGACGAACGTCGCACTCGGCGAACGCCTCAGCGCCGTCATGGGCCTCCCCGTCCAGGTCGGCAACGACGCCGAACTAGGCGCTCTCGCCGAACACGTCCGCGGCGCAGCCCGAGGCGCCTCCGACATGGTCTACATCTCCGCCGACGTGGGCGTGGGCGGCGGCGTCATCTCCAACGGCTCCCCGCTGCGCGGCACCGGCGGCTACGTGGGCGAACTCGGCCACATGGTCGTCCGCCCAGGAGGCCTCCCGTGCTACTGCGGCTGCGAGGGCTGCTGGGAAACAGAAGTCGGCGAAGCCGCCCTCTGCCGCGCACTGGCCCTACCGGTCAACGCCTCCCGCGGCGCCGTGGTCGCAGAACTCCGCTCACTGGCGACCGACCCGGACAACGTCATGCACCGCCTGGGCGAATTCACCGAGTGGCTGGCAGTAGGCCTCGTAACGGTGGTCAACATGCTGGGCCCCGAACTGGTAGTCCTGGGCGACCTCTTCACCGCCCTACCAGAACCCGTGGTAACCGAGGTCAGAGCAGTAGTACAACGCCGCAGCCTGGTCAGCAGAGCCGTAGGCGGCACCCGCATCCTCAGCTCCCCACTGGGCCGCGACGCAAAACTAGTAGGCGCAGCAGAAGCAGCCTTCGAACCCGTACTGGGCACCGTCTAGGCCAACGGGACATCGAGCGGGAGCAAGAGCGGGGGCGTCCCGTCACCACTCACTTCAGCCGCCAGCCGCCAGCCGCCAGCCGTCAGCCGCCCTAGAGCCGCCTGACCACCCACTTGACCATCGGCCACACCACCGCCGGAACTCTCCGCCACGGTCCTGGCCTCACCAGCACACTCGACCTGCACCGCAGTGCCTCGCTGGGAGTCTCTGCCACGGTCCTGGCTTCACCAGCACACCCGACCAGTGCCGCTGGGAGTCTCCACCACGCTCCTGGGCAGCCACACCGACCAGCGCTGCCGGGAGTCTCCACCACGCTCCTGACCTCACGAGCGCACCAGCCCCCTCAAACGCGAGGGGGGCCGGGATCCTCTCGGATCCCGGCCCCGGAACGGCAAGGGTGCTTGAGGGCCACACAC
The DNA here is from genome assembly GCA_035559015.1 of Umezawaea sp. Taxonomy (GTDB): domain Bacteria; phylum Actinomycetota; class Actinomycetes; order Mycobacteriales; family Pseudonocardiaceae; genus Umezawaea. The sequence continues at coordinate 12,800 of DATMCA010001423.1, forward strand.
GGCCCCGATTGTTAGCCCTGCTGCAGTTCGGCAGCGAGCTCGCGCAGCTTCGTGCTGTGCTCGCGGGCGTGGTGCCCGCAGAACAGCAGTTCGCCCCCGGAGGGGAGTACGGCGCGAACCTGGGCAGCAGCCCCGCAGCGGTCGCAGCGGTCGGCAGCGGTCAACTCGGGGCGGGTGAGCGTGGGTGTAGTCATTAGAGTCTCCCTCCGTCCCGGCACCGAGGATTTCGGTGCCCTCTTACCAAGCTGCGACCACTACGCATCTGGCTGGTGCGCGGTGCTCGCTGGCTCCACTCTCTCAGACGTTCGCGCGGAAGTCAGTGTTCCCGTCGACGTGGCGACGCGCGTCACTCGCGATTTACCCACTCGTCGGTGTGTCGGAGCGTCCCGAACGCCGATTCGCGGGGTTCAAAATCACTTTCCGGAGTCGTGGCAACGGTTTCAGACCAGGCGTTATGGCCGTTGAAGGGCCAGGATTGCTCCAACTGGTGGGACCCGTGCGGCCGTTGGTGTGATCGATAACACTTTGGTCAGCCCACAGCGAACACGGCTCCCGATTCCACCATTCGGACGCGAATCCAGCCGTTCACCCGGAGTTCGGAGACCTATTCGTGACCTGGGCCACGCGCGAAACGCCCAGTTCCGGCAGCCGCCACGCCCGACTTCTGTCCACCGGCGCTCCAGCTCGCCCCCAGCCGCGCTCCACGGTGCCCCCGGATCGACGCCACCGCGATCCACCGGACGCCACCGCGATCCCGCGTTCGAACGCCTGTGCGCCCGCCCCGGAACCACCGGGAAACCCCGCTCACGGCGAAGGCCCCGCACCGGGTGCGGGGCCTTCGCCGTCAGGAAGGGTTCTAGTCCAGGTAGTCGCGCAGGACCTGCGAGCGCGACGGGTGGCGCAGCTTGGACATCGTCTTCGACTCGATCTGCCGGATCCGCTCACGGGTCACCCCGTAGACCTGGCCGATCTCGTCCAACGTCCGCGGCTGGCCGTCCGTGAGGCCGAAGCGCAGGCGGACGACGCCCGCTTCGCGCTCGGACAGCGTGGCCAGGACCGACTGGAGCTGGTCCTGGAGCAGCGTGAACGACACCGCGTCCACGGCCACGACGGCCTCGGAGTCCTCGATGAAGTCGCCGAGCTGGCTGTCGCCCTCGTCGCCGATCGTCTGGTCCAGCGAAATGGGCTCCCGAGCGTACTGCTGGATCTCCAGCACCTTCTC
>DATMCA010001424.1:0-8375 GCA_035559015.1 Umezawaea sp.
GGCTGATCGTGAACCGCTGCGTGCGCTCGGCGGCCGTGCTCCCCAGCAGCGGCAGCGCGAACGCCGTGACGGCCGTGGCCGAGAACAGCAGCAGCACGGCCAGCAGGCGCCTACGCATCCGTGCTCAACCGGTAGCCGAAACCGCGGATCGTGGTCAGGACGCCGGGCCGGTCCAGCTTCGCTCGCAGCTGCGTGAGGTGCACGTCCAGCGTTCGCGACACCGCGAGGTACGCGTCACCCCACACCTCGTCCATGAGCTGCTGCCTGCTGACCGCCGTGCCGGGGCGGTTGGCCAGCACGGCCAGCACCTCGAACTCCTTCGTCGTCAACGTGACCTCCTCGCCCGCCACGAGCACGCGCCGCGCGTCCAGGTCGATCTCCACGTCACCGCACCGCACCACCCGGTCCGCGGGTGCGGCGCGGGCCGCCGAGCGCCGGGCCACCGCGTCCATCCGCGCCAGCAGCTCCGCCAGCCGGACCGGTTTCACCAGGTAGTCGTCCGCGCCGAGCCGCAGGCCGCGCACGATCGTGCGCTCGTCGCCACGTGCCGTGAGCACCACGATCGGCACGTCCGCCATTCGACGGATCTTCCGCAGCACCTCCAGCCCGTCCTCGTCCGGCAGGCCCAGGTCGAGCAGCAGCAGGTCGAAGTCGCGGTGCGCGGTCAACGCGTCCGCACCCCGCCCGACCCGCCTCGGCTCGTGCCCGTTCGCCCCGAGCGCCTCGACCAGGGCGTCGGCCACGCCGTCGTCGTCCTCGACGAGCAGTACCCGCACGGTGCTCCTTCCGCGTGTGGGGGTTCAGTATCGCTTCCCGTGTGTAGACAATGCTGGTGTGAGCATCGATGAGGTGGAGTCGGCGGCCCGGCTCGACGAGGCCAGCGCGGCACTGGAGGATCTCCAGGGCGTGCTGGCCGGTGAAGAGCCCATCCAGGAGGCCCTCCAGGGTCTGGCGGAGGCTGCCGTGCGGGTCATCGCGGACGCCGGGGCGGTCAGCATCACGATCGTCGACGGGGACAACGCGAGCACCGCGGCGTCCACCAGCGACGACGTCATCCGCATCGATGCCGAGCAGTACGCCTCGGGCGAGGGCCCGTGCCTGGAGGCCGCCCACACCATCACCCCGGTCCGCGTGGCGGTCGGCGAAGCCCAGCAGCGCTGGCCCGTCTTCGCCGACGCGGCCGCCAAGGCCGGCGTCCGCGCCTACCTCTCCGCACCGCTCGCCGTGGGCGACGACGTCCTCGGCTCGCTCAACGTCTACGGCTACGTCGACGAAGCCTTCGACCCCTACGACGAAGCCCTCCTCCGCCTCTTCACCACCGCCGCCTCGGGCGCCATCACCGCCGCCCGCCGCTCAGCCCGTTCGAGGCAGATCATCACCAACCTCACCAAGGCCCTCGTGTCCCGCGCCGAGATCGACCAGGCCAAGGGCGCACTCATGGTGGTCCACGGCATAGAGCCCGACGTGGCCTTCCAACGACTCGTCGACGAGTCCCAGGCCACCAACACCAAGCTCGTCGAGGTGGCCCGAAGACTCCTGGTGTCACTCCGGGAGAAGTCGAAGGACTAGCAAGGCGCGCCCGCCGGCATGGTTCGGTGCACGCCGGGCACCGCGCGAACGTTGGCGAGCCCCGCACCTCGCTGACCTCCCCGAACCCTCCGCGTCGGCACTGGTTCCCCGGTTCGTGGAAACTCGTGGCGCCAGGTTGTCGATTTCGGGTGTTGTCGTTCGTCGGGTCATCGACACGACGGACACCACGGAGGTATTCCATGCGCTACATGCTGCTGATCTGCGCCCAGGAAGGCGTTGACGTCGGCGAGGTCGACCCCATCGAGCCGTGGCTCGACTTCGTCGGGGAGCGGAGGCTCGACGGGTCGCGGTTGCGGCCCAGCGGGGATGCCACGTCGGTGAAGGTGAGGGCCGGGGACGTGTTGTTGTCGGACGGGCCGTTCGCGGAGACGAAGGAGCAGGTCGCGGGGTTCGACCTGGTCGAGTGCGCGGATCTGGACGAGGCCGTGGAGATCGCTCGGCGGCACCCCGTGGCGAAGTTCGGGACGGTCGAGGTCAGGCCGCTCTGGGAGGACTGATGGACGAGGTGGCGGTCGCGTTCCGGGAGGAGTGGGGGAACGTCGTCGCGACGCTCATCCGGACCACCGGCGACTGGGACCTCGCGGAGGAGTGCGCCCAGGAGGCCTTCGCGACCGCGCTGGAGCGGTGGCCGGTGGACGGGGTGCCGCGGCGGCCGGGGGCGTGGTTGACGACGACGGCCCGCAACCGGGCGCTGGACCGGTTGCGGCGCAAGGCCAACGAGGCGGTGAAGCTGCGGGAGGTGGCGGCGGTGGCGTACCCGGAGGACGCCGAGGACGAGGAGGTGCCGGACGAGCGGCTGCGGTTGATCTTCACCTGCTGCCACCCCGCGCTGGCGGTGGAGGCGCAGGTGGCGTTGACGCTGCGGACGCTCGTCGGGCTGAGCACGCCGGAGATCGCACGGGCGTTCCTGGTGCCGGAGGCGACGATGGCGCAACGGCTGGTGCGGGCCAAGCGGAAGATCCGCAACGCGGGGATCCCGTACCGGGTACCGCCCGCGCACCTGCTGCCGGACCGGTTGCGCGGGGTGCTGGCCACCCTGTACCTGCTGTTCAACGAGGGGTACTTGGCCTCGGCGGGCGCGGACCTGGTGCGGCGGAACCTGTGCGTCGAGGCTGTTCGGGTGGCACGGGTGCTGGTGGGGCTGATGCCGGACGAGCCGGAGGCGGTGGGCCTGCTGGCGTTGATGCTGCTGCACGACGCGCGGCGGGAGACCAGGGTCGACGCCGCCGGTGACCTGGTGCTGCTCGACGAGCAGGACCGGACGCGCTGGAACCGGGAGCAGATCGCCGAGGGCGAGGCGTTGGTGGAGTCGGCGCTGCGGCGCGGTCCGGTCGGGCCGTACCAGGTGCAGGCCGCCATCGCCGCGTGCCACGCGTCCGCCACCCGCGCCGAGGACACCGACTGGCCGCAGATCGCCGCGCTCTACGGGACGTTGGCGCGGCTGGTGCCCACGCCGGTCGTGGAGCTGAACCGGGCGGTGGCGGTGGCGATGGCGGACGGACCCGCCGTCGGGCTGGCGCTGGTCCGGGCGCTGGAGTCGTCGGGTGGGCTGGAGGGGTACCACCTGCTGGCCGCCACGCGCGCGGACCTGTTGCGGCGCTTGGGGAGGCGGTCGGAAGCGGCGGCCTCCTACCGGGAGGCCCTGGACCTGGTGGCCACCGACGCCGAGCGGCGGTTCCTGGAGCGGCGGCTGGCGGAGGTGGGCTAGTCGGAGCCGTTCGCGGGCTGCAGTCGCAGGGCCCGGACCTCCTCGCGCAGCGCCCGGATCTCCTCCAGCACCTCGTCCGGGGCGCCGCGCTGCGCGGGGACGGTCGGGGTCGCCTGGATCTCCGACTCCATGGCGCTGCACACGACCGCGATGAACAGGTTGAGCATGGTGAACGTGCCGACCAGCAGGTAGCAGACGAAGAAGATCCAGGCGAGCGGCTGGGCGGGCATGAGGTCGCGCATGATGTCCGACCAGCCGTCGCCGGTGGTGATCTGGAACAGGGTGAGCACGGTGGCGCCCAGGTCGCCGAACCGCGGGTCCCCGGTGGGCTGGAACAGGTTGCTGGCCACCACCCCTCCCACGTACAGGAGCAGCACCAGCAGACCGGACAGCGAGACCAGGCCGGGGACGGACTTCACCAGTGCGGACACGACCCTGCGCATGCTGGGGACCATCGACACCAGGCGCAGGGCCCGCAGGATGCGCAGTGAGCGGACCACGGACAGCGCGCCGCCCGCCGGGAGCAGGGAGACGCCGACGATCAGGAAGTCGAAGCAGTTCCACGGGTCCTTGAAGAACCGGAGGCGGTGGGCGTACAGGCGCGCGGCCAGTTCCACCACGAAGATCCCGAGGGCGACGTGGTCCACCGCCGTGAGGAGCGGGCCGTGCGCGGCGACCATCGACTGGGACGTCTCGCAGCCCAGGGCCACGGCGTTCACGACGATGACCACGATGATCATCCGCTGGAACCGCTTGCCCTCCACGAAGTGGCCTACGCGGTCGCGCAACGACATGGGTGCTCCTGAAGGGATTGTCCGCGCCTCGGCGTTAACTCCATTGGGTGACAAGGGTTGTACGCCTCGGATTTGTCCATTGAGGACGATAACAGGCGAGTTCGGCTCGCGTTCCAGTCGGGTTGGCCGGTGCCGTCGGCCCTCGGCGGTCCCGGCGTCCCTAGGCTGGTGGCATGACTGAGTACACGGAAGAGGAAGGCCGGACGTTCCGCACGGCCGTGTTCGGGGCGATGGTCCTGGTGTCCACCGCGGACCCCGGTTCGCTCGACCAGGAGAGCCAGGCGGGCGGCCGGGCCATGGCGCACCTGTCGCCGGAGTTGCGCGAGGTGCTGAAGGCCGGTCGGCCCGTGCTGCCCGCCGGGTCCGTGTCCGACGTGGAGGACGGCGTGCTGCTCGCCCTCCGCCGGTCCGTCGAGATCCTCGCCGCCAAGGCACCCGCCGAGGCCGAGGCGTTCCCCGCCGCGGTCGTGGCCATCTGCCGCGAGGTCGCGCGGGCCGACGGGCAGGTCGGCGCCGCCGAAGGCGCGGTGGTGGCGAAGGTGGAGGCCGCGCTCGCGCGGTGACGCCGGGTGGCGGACGCCGGGAATCCCAGTAGCGTGGAATCCGGTTACGTCGGAGGTGCGCTCTGGCGCGCCCGGAGGAAGGGCTACCGATGGCGGACGACGCGCGCGGCTGGAACCAGAAGATCATCGACGAGTTCCACGCGAACGGCGGGAAGGTCGGCGGGCCGTTCGAGGGGCGGCGGCTGGTGCTGCTCACGATGGTCGGGGCCAAGAGCGGGGAGAAGCGGACCACGCCGCTGGTCAGCAGCCTCGACGGGGACCGCCTGGTGATCGCCGCGTCCTACGGCGGGGCGGACAGGAACCCCGACTGGTACCACAACGTGCTGGCGAACCCGCGCGTGACGGTCGAGGTCGGCACGGAGAAGTTCGAGGCCACCGCCAAGGAGGTCACGGACCGGGCCGAGCGCGACCGGCTGTACGCGGGCATGGTCGAGGAGATGCCCGGCTTCGCCGACTACGAGACGAAGACCGACCGGTTGATCCCGGTCATCGTGCTGGAACGCTGAGGCGGGGCCCCGGTCCACGGCGGACCGGGGCCTCCGCGTCACCGCGGAAGCGCTTGCGCCGCACCCGTTCCCCGGCGTCGAGCCCTCGTCGTGACGCAGTCGCTCACCCGACCGCCAGGGACACACCGATGACGGTCATGACGGCGGCGATGGAGCCGTCCACGAAGCGCCACGCCAGCGGCCGGGACAGGACCGGGGCGAGCCTGCGGGCGCCCAGGCCGAGGCCGGTGAACCAGACGGCGCTCGCCGTCGCCGCGCCCGCGCCGAACGTCCAGGGGCTCGGGTCGTCGCGCGCGACGGTCCCCATGAGCAGGACGGTGTCCAGGTACACGTGCGGGTTGAGGAACGTCATCGCCAGGCAGGCCAGCACGGTCGCGCGCAGCGTCGCGGGCGGGAGGTCCAGCGGCGTCAGGGCACTCGGGCGGAACGCGCGGCGCGCGGCCAGGACGGCGTAGCCGAGGAGGAAGGCCGCCCCGCCCCAGCGCACGGCCGTGAGCGCGGCGGGCGCGGACGTCAGTGCGGCGCCCAGGCCCGCGATGCCCGCGGCCACCAGCACCGCGTCGGCGACCACGCAGATGACCACGACCGGCAGCACGTGCTCGCGGCGCAGGCCTTGGCGCAGCACGAAGGCGTTCTGCGCTCCGATGGCGACGATGAGAGCGGAGCAGAAGCCGAACCCGGCGAGAGCGGAACCCATGCCGGGGACGCTAGGAGGATCGGCTCCCGCATTCCAGCTAAAGATTCTTCAGTACCGTTAGAATCGCTCATGTCCCTCGATCCGGTGCACCTCGCGACGTTCCAGGCCGTGGTGGACCACGGCAGCTTCGACGCGGCGGCGCGGGTGCTGCACGTGACGCCGTCGGCGGTGAGCCAGCGCATCAAGGCGTTGGAGCAGGTCGTCGGCCAGGTGCTGGTGCGGCGCACGCGGCCGTGCGAGCCGACCGACGCGGGCAGGCCGCTGGTGCGGCTCGGCGGTCAGGTCGCGCTGCTCGAACGGGAGGCGCTCGCCGACGCCCGCGGCGCGCTGAGCGGCCAGGCCCGCACCCGCGTGGCCGTCGTCGTCAACGCGGACTCGCTCGCGGGCTGGTTCCTGCCGGTCCTCGCCGAGCTCCCCGACGTCGCGTTCGAGCTGCACACCGACGACGAGGGGCACACCGCGGAAATGCTGCGCGCGGGTGCGGTGATGGCGGCCGTCACCTCCGAGCGCGTCGCCGTCCAGGGCTGCCGGGTCACGCGGCTCGGCGCGATGCGCTACCTCGCCGTCGCCTCGCCCGAGCGCCACGCGGAGTGGTTCGCCGACCGCGACCCCGCCGAGGCGTTCGCGGTCGCGCCGATGATCTGCTTCAACCGCAAGGACCTCATGCAACACCGGTTCGCCCGCGCGATGACCCGTCGCGACGTCGACCCGCCCACCCACTTCGTGCCCGCGACGGGCAGCTTCGTCGAGGCGATCCGACTCGGTCTCGGCTGGGGCCTGGTGCCCGAGGAGATCGTCCTGGCCGACGGCCGGCTGGTCGACCTGGCTCCGGGCCACCACCTCGACGTGCCGCTGTACTGGCAGTGCTGGCGGCTGGAGTCGTCAGTGCTGTCGGCGTTGACCGCGGCGGTCCGAACGGCCGCCGCGGGCGCACTCCGCCAGTCCGCGCGACGCGACGCGGTCTAACCTGGTCGCCATGCCACGGACCGACGCAGGATCACGGGTGATCGCCGCTTCGCCGGAACGCGTGTACGCCGCCCTCGTCGACCCGGACGCGCTCACGGTGTGGTTGCCGCCCAAGGGGATGAGCGGCCGGTTCGACCGGTTCGACGCGCGACCGGGGGGCTCGTACCGACTGGTCCTGACCTACTTGGACGCGTCGGCCGCACCGGGCAAGGCCACCGCGGACTCCGACGTGGTGGAGGCGCGGTTCGTCGACGTCGTCCCCGGCGTGCGCGTGGTGCAGGCCGTCGACTTCGTCTCCGACGACCCGTCGTACGCCGGCACGATGACCATGACCTGGGAGGTCACCCCCGTCGACACCGGCACGCGCGTCGAGATCCGCGCCGAGGACGTCCCCGACGGCATCTCCGCCGAGGACCACGCCGCCGGCCTGTCGTCGTCGCTGGAGAACCTCGCCGCGTACCTCCAGGGCGGCTCCTGACCTTCACGCCATCCCGGTCGGCGGTTCCTCGATCGGGAAGAGGATCGGGCTGAGGAGGTACTGCGCGCGGTCCGGGGTTGCCTCGTTGGTCAGGTGGGGCACGATCGCGCTGCGCATGCCCTCGATCATGGCCAGCAACTCGTCCGGGCTGAGCCAGATCGCGTGCTGCCGGTAGCCCACGAGATCCGTCGCCGGGGCGGCGTTGTCGCGGTCCAGGTAGGCGTTGAACTCGGCCACCAGGGCGGCCATCGCGGCGGCGAAGGCGCGCTGGTGGTCGTTCAGCGACAGGGACTCGACGGCGTTGGCGTCGATCGACGCGCGGTCGTGGCGCAGGCGGTACCGGCGTTCCACGGCGCCGCGCACCCGGCGTTCGTCGGCCACCTCCAGGATCCCGCCCGCCGCGAGCAGGTCGACGTGCCGGTAGACCATGGCCTTCGAGACGTCGGGCAGCCGCGTGCACAGCTCGGCGGTCGACAGCAGCCGCCCCCCGCGCATCGCGTGCACGATCCGGAGCCGCACGGGGTGTCCCAGGAGTTCCAACGTGTTCACGGGACAACGATCTCATGTGGTGATACCTTTCGCAAAAGATGAGAAAGGTGGTCGGGTCATGCTGGGGACCGATCCGGTGGGGACCGCGGCAGCGGTGGTCGAGATGGTGCGGGACGGGCGTTTCGCGGAGGTGGAGGGGTTGTTCGCCCCGCGATTGCGGGCCGTCGTGTCCGCCGACGCCCTGCGCGTGGCGTGGACGGCGGAGATCGAGAGGCGCGGACCGGTCACGGCCGTCGGCGCGCCGACGGAGGAACCACCCGCGGCGGGGCTGGTGCGGGTGAGCGTGCCGGTGCGGTGCGAGCGGGGCGGGCTCGTGGTGGTCATGTCGGTCGACGGCGAGGGTCTGCTGCACGGCCTGCTGCTGGCCCCGGAGTCCGACGGGTCGTGGACGCCGCCGTCCTACGCCACCCCGAGGAGGTTCACCGAACGGGAGGTCGAGGTCGGCTCGGGTCCGCTCGCCGTGCGCGGCACGATCACGATGCCGCGCGGCCGTGGTCCGCGACCCGGAGTCGTGCTGCTGGCCG